>DASUCV010000016.1 GCA_036275915.1 Candidatus Polarisedimenticolaceae bacterium
CGGCCTTGAACTTCGCCATGTCGCAGCCGATCTCCTGCGCGTGCTTCTCGTACGTCGCGCGATCGAGCGACTGCTGGTTGGCGAAGAGCTTGTCGTGCATCTCCCAGAACTTACCCTGCTCGTTCGCCGCCATGGCGGCGATCGCCGACGGCATCGCATTCTGGTGGAACGGGAGCGGATGGTTCTTCCAGACGACCTTGACCTTGTCGCCGTAGACGTCTTCGATCTGCTTGAGGGTCGGACCGACCCTCGAACAGAACGGTCACTGGTAGTCGGAGAATTCCGCGATGACGATCGGCGCCGTCGCGTTCCCCTTGACCGGCGACCCTTCGGTCTTGACCGTGTAGACCTTGTTCGGATCCGGCCCCTGCTGCTGCGCGGGCGGCGGAGCCTTTGCCGCCTTGGCGACATCGTTCTGGAGCCCGAGGACGCGCGCGTCCATGGCGGCGACCTTGTCCCCGAGCTCTTTCTTCAGGTTCCTCGCCTCGGTCCAGGCGAAAACACCGATCACGAGCGCCGCCGCAGACAGCACGACCGGCAGCCACTGGGCTGCCCCCGCTCCTCCGCTTCCTGTCTCGACCGGCCCCGTCTCATTCGGCCGTTCGCGGCCGCTTCTCTTTCCCATTGAAACCTCCGGACCGAAGAATCTACACGGAGAGTGAGAGTTTGTCCTGCTGTTCCTTGACCGCCTTCGCCGAGGCCTGCAGGTCGGCCTTTTCCTTGTCGGTCAGGGCGATCTCGTAGATCTCTTCGACCCCGCCCGACCCCAGCTTGACGGGCACGCCGACGAAAGATCCGGAAATCCCGTACTGCCCGGTGAGCCAGGCGGCGCACGGAAGCACCTTCTTCTTGTCGTGGAGGATCGAGGCGACCATCTCGACCGACGACGCCGCGGGCGCGTAGTAGGCCGACCCCGTCTTCAGGAGCGCGACGATCTCCGCCCCGCCGCCCGCCGTCCGCTTGACGATCGCGTCGATCCGGTCCTGCGGCAGGAGCTCCGTGAGCGGGATCCCTCCGACGGTCGTGAGACGCGGGAGCGGCACCATCGAGTCGCCGTGCCCGCCGAGGACGAGCGCCGAGACGCTCTCGACGGAGACGCCGAGCTCCATCGCGATGAAGGAGCGGTACCGGGCGGTGTCGAGGACGCCGGCCATCCCGAGGATGCGCTCCTTCGGGAACCCGGTGACCTCCTTCGCCACGTAGGCCATGACGTCGAGCGGATTCGAGACGACGATGACGATCGCCTTCGGCGACGTCGCCTTGATCTTCGCCGCGCAGTCGCTGACGATCTTCGTATTGATGTTGAGGAGGTCGTCGCGGCTCATCCCGGGCTTGCGTGCGACCCCCGCGGTGAGGACGATGACGTCCGAGCCCGCCGTGTCGTCGTAGCTGTTCGTTCCCTTCACGTTCGCGTCGAACCCATGGACCGGGCTCGCCTCGAAGAGGTCGAGCCCCTTCCCCTGCGGCGGCCCCTCGAGGATGTCGAGGAGGACGACGTCCCCGAGCTCTTTGAGGGCGCACCCCATGGCGACGTGCTCGCCGACGAAACCGCCTCCGATGACCGTGATCTTCTTGCGCATGACGACGCTCCTCAGGGATTCGGACGCATGGACGCGCCAAATTAGCACCGGCCCACGGTGCCGCCAAGCGGTACGATCGGACCGTGCGGCTCGCGATCGTCCTCTTCGGTGCGCTTGCCGTCGCGACGCCCTCCGCCGCCGGCTCGCGGCGCGTCGACGTCGGCGGATTCAAGCTCAACCTCCACTGCGTGGGGAACGGCTCGCCGGTCGTCGTCCTCGATGCCGGGGCCGGGGACAGCTCGGACACGTGGGACTGGGTCGTCCCCGACGTCCGGCGCTTCACGAGGGTCTGCACCTACGATCGCGCCGGGCTCGGGAAGAGCGACGCCGGCCCCTTCCCGAGGACGAGCGACCGCATCGCCGACGAGCTGGAGCGCCTTCTCGTCGGCGCTCAGGTGAGCGGGCCCTACGTGCTCGTCGGCCACTCGTTCGGCGGGCTCAACATGCGCCTCTTCGCGTCGCGTCACCCCGAGAGCGTCGCCGGGCTCGTGCTCGTCGACGCGACGCCCGAGGACTTCCCGGCGAAGGAGGCCGCGCTCCGGACGCAGGGCGAGAACGAGAAGCTCCGCACCGCGCGCTCGCTGGGCACGCCGACGTTCCGCTCGGAGCTCGACGCGATGCCGGCAAGCGCGTCGCTCGTGCGGGCGGCCAGGCCGACGGAGTCGCAGGTCGTCGTCCTGAGCGCGGCCCATGCCGAGGACTCTCCCGCATTTCGCGACACGTGGGCGGCGCTCCAGCGGCAGATGGTCGCGGCGTTTCCTCACGCGCGCCAGGTCCTCGCCGACCGAAGCGGGCACTACATCCAGTACGACCAGCCCGAGCTCGTCGTCGACGCGATCCGCGACCTCGTCAATGGGTCGAAGACAGCGCCTTCTCCAGGTCCGCACGGAAGCTCGGATTGACCTTGAACCCGAGGGTCTCCGAGCGCGTCATCGCCGCCTGCGCCTCCTGCAGCCGCCCGGACATCCAGTAGGCGACCGCGAGGTTGTTCTCCGCGAGCGGCTGCTTCGGGTCGCGCTTGAGCGCGGTCTCCCACGCGGCGATCGCCTCGTCCGTGCGCTTCAGGTCGAAGAGCGCGTTCCCCTGGAAGAAGAGGACCTCCGCGGGCGCTTCGTGAACGTTGAGCGTCGTCGGCGGGTTCATCGTCTCGAGGGACTGGATGCGCTGCTCGACGATGTTGCGCTCGCGATTGATCGCGGCCTCCTGGGACGCGGAGGTTCCCATCTCCCCGGCGGTCGCGGCTCGGCTCGCCGCCGCCTCGAGCTGCGCGAGGTTCATGCGGAGCTGTTGCAGCTCGTCCCGCGATTTCGCGTAACGCTCCGTCTCGAGCTCGACGATCGCCGAGGACATCGAGCGATAGGCGCTCTCGGCATCTCGGAACTCGCGGAGCGCGTCCTCGAAGCGGCGCTCGCGCATCGCCAGGTGCCCGAGACCGAGATGCGCCTGGGGGAAATCCGGGACCGCTTTCATCGAGGCGCCGAAGGCCTCACGTGCCTTGCCGAGATTGCCCTTCGTGAGCGCGGACATGCCGCGTTCGGACTCGGCGATCGCCCTCCGGAGGGCTCGCTCTTGCGGCTCAGAAAGGGACCAGGCGGCGGATGTCGCCACGAACAACGCGGCAGCGATGACCGGCCACCTGCGCATCGCCTCCTCCTGGTGCTTTCGAAGATACGCCGAGGTTCAGTACTGGACCAGGGATCCTTCACGCTTGGCCCGGCGGATGGCGATCCGGGCGCCGAAAAGCCCCAGCGGGACGAGGATCGCGGTCAGGACCGCGAGGCGGCCCAGCTCGCCGGAGACCTCGGAGAAGCTCGCCCCTTTGAGGAGCGCCCCGCGGACGACCTTGAGCGACCAGCTCATCGGCAGCCAGGCGGAGATGGCCCGGACCGAATCGGGCAAGAGCTTCGAAGGGAAGAACACGTTGCCGAAGAACATCGTCCCCATCGAGAGGATGAAGTTCACGGGGTCGCCACGCTTGAAATAGAGGATGAACGACGCCGAGAGCATGCCGATACCCGCGGAGGAGAGCAGCGTCAGGACGATCCCGCAGGCGAGCGCGAGCGGGCTCTTCACGTCGAGGTGGACACCGAAGATGAAGACCGCGGAGAGCAGATAGATGACGAGGCGGAGCGCGCCCCAGGTGAATTCGTACGCGGTCGACGAGAAGATGACGACCGAGGTCGGCGTCGGCGAGACGAGCATCGCCTCCAGCGTGCCGAGCACCTGCTCGCTCCTCACCTTGTCGGAGAACGCCGAGAGCGCGGTCGAGAAGTAGATCTGGAACGCCACGCCGACCAGAAGCCAGGGGAACGGCTCGATCCCGTCGAGCCCTTCGGTCGCGGGATTGACCATCTTGCTGAAGAAGTAGAAGCCGCACACGGCGAAGAGCATCCCGCCGAGCTGGAGCACGAACGCGAAGCGGTACGAGACGTCCGAGAGGAAGTCGCGGACGAGGAACGCCCAGAGCTTCTTGAGAAGACGCATCGCCCTAACCCTTCGCCTTCTCGGATTCGAGGAGCCGCGCGAACGCCTCCTCGAGATCGGGCTCGATGCGGTCGCAGGAGTGAACGACCGCACCCGCCGCCATGAGCGCGTGGAGGACGTCGCTCAGGCGCCCGTCGCCGTCGAGTGCGACGACGAGACGCACGCTCCCGTTGACGCGCTCGTCGGAGACGATCTTGAACGGCCCGCGGACGCTCTCGAGCGGCACCGCCGAGATGTCGATCTTGAAGCGGCGCTCGTCGATCCCCCAGCGCCGCACCTCGGCGATCGTCCCGGTCTGCCGGACCGTCCCCTGGACGAGGATCGCGATCCGGTCGCAGAGCGCCTCGGCCTCCCTCAGGTTGTGGGTCGCGAGGAGGATCGTCTTCCGGTCGCGGCCCTTGAGCTCGTCCTTGATGAACGCACGCAGCGAGAGCGACGACGCGGGATCGAGGCTGCGCGTCGGCTCGTCCATCAAGAGGATCGGCGGGTCGTGGAGGAGCGCCCGCGCGATCGCGAGCCGCTGCTTCATCCCCGACGAGTATCCCGAGAAGCGACGGTCGGCCGCCTCGACGAGGTCGACCTTCCGGAGCAGCTCGTCGATCCGCGCCTCCATCGCCTTTCCCGGGACGTCGTAGAGACGCGCGAAGAAGCGCATGTTCTCGCGGCCAGAGAGGCGCCAGTAGAACGAGCGCTCGTCGGAGTGCACGAACCCGAGCTTCGGCTTGACCTTGTTCTCCTGGCGGACGTCGGTGCCCGCGATGACCGCGCGGCCGCGATCCGGAAGGATCAGGCAGGACAGGATCTTGACGAGCGTCGTCTTCCCCGCGCCATTCGGCCCGAGGAGGCCGAAGATCTCTCCTTCCTTGACGTGGAGATCGACGCCGCGGAGCGCCGCGACCTGCTCTGCCGCGCCGAACGGTCGGCGGAGGATCTCGGCGAGCGCGCGCTTCTTCGCGAACGACTTCTCGAGCTGGAACCCCTCGATCGCGTAGTCCACGCCGGAACCGCGCCTCAGAGGGCGGCGGCGAGCGCCGCGTCGTAGTCCGGCTCGTCGCCGATCTCGCGCACGAGCTGCGCGTGGACGACGCGGTCGTCACGGTCGATGACGACCACGGCGCGCGCCGTGAGCCCCTCGAACGGACCGTCGACGATGAGCATCCCGTAGTCCTTCGCGAAGGCGCGGCCCCGCATCATCGAGAGCGGGACCGCGTTCGCGAGCTTCTCGCCGCTGCAGAAGCGCTTCATCGCGAACGGCAGGTCGGCGGAGACGACGAGGAGGACGGCATCGTCGCGCCCGCTCAGCCGCTCGCTGAACTTTCGCGTCGAGGCGGCGCACACTGATGTGTCGAGGCTCGGGACGATGCTCACGATCTTGGTCTTCCCGGCGAACGTGCTCAGGGTCGCGTCGGCGAGTTTGCCGTCAACGAGGCGGAAATCCGGTGCCTTGTCGCCGACGCGCGGCAACTCGCCCGACGTGCGGCAGGGTGTGCCATCCAGCGAGATATCGGCCACAGGGGCGGCAGGTTAACACGCACCGAACGGGCCCTCTCGACCTTTCGGCCGCAACGGGCGTATTAAGGGTCGACGTCCTCAAGCGTGGAGTTCACCATGAACCTCCGTTCCGCCGCCGCCGTCCTGGCGCTGTCCCTCATCGCCGTCCGTGCCGTCGCCGCCGACGCGAAGCCCGCCGCTCCGCCGAAGCCGGCCGAGAAGCCGGCGCCTGCGGCCGCGAAGGCCGCCGCGACGGTCTCGATCTCCGGCAAGGTCGCCGGCCCCGGAGGGAAGCCGGTCGCGAGCGCCGTCGTGCGTGCGATCCCCGTGGCGTCGCGCACGACGACCTTTTCGCTGCGCGGAGGCGGGCCGCCGGACGTTCCGAAGGCGGTCGTCGCGAAAACCGACGAGAAGGGAGCGTTCAAGCTCGACGGGCTCACCGGCGGGCCGTTCTCCCTGCGCGTCGAGGCCCCGGGGCTCGCTCCGGCGTTCGCGGCGAGCGTCCCGGCGGGCGCTTCGCTCAACCTGAGTCTCAAAGCCGGCCTTCCGGTCTACGGCCGCGTCCTCGACCTGACGACACAGAAGCCGATCGCCGGCGCCACCGTCACCGCGCTCGAGCAAGACGCCGCGCGGTTCGGACGCGACGCCGCGCACACGGTGACGTCCGCGGAGAACGGCACGTTCAAGATCGCGGATTGCGCCTCGGGCGTCGTCACGGTCGCGGCGATCGCACCGGCGAAGGCACGCGCCGAGCTGGAACGCGTCGCCGTCCGCGCGCTCCCCGACGGCGAGGAGCCGAAGTACGAGGCGAACACGCTCTTCCTCCGCCCGGGCGGCCGCCTCGCGGGCCGCGTCCTCGGCGCCGACGGGAAGCCGGTCGCCGACGCGATCGTCGCCGCGAGCGCGACCGACGGCAGCCTCATGGCGATGATCAAGGAAGGGCGGCTCGCGCGGCGCACCGACGAGAAGGGCGCGTTCGCCTTCGACGGCGTGCCGGCCGGGAACAAGTACACGCTCCGCGCGACGAAGCAGGGATTCGCCGCCGACGAGGCCGGCCCGTTCCAGGTCGACCCCGGAACCGATCGCGGCGACGTCGACCTCAAGCTCGAGACCGGCGCGTCGCTCGCCTTCCGCCTCGTCACCGCCGACGACACCGGGGTGAAGGACGTCGACGTGCGCCTCCAGGCGCAGAACGCGCGGCGCGGGCGCGGCTTCGGCTTCGGCGGCGGCAACGACGTCGACCGCGACAAGATCGTGCCGCAGGGCGACGGAAAGTTCCTCGTCAAGGCGCTCGAGGCGGGCACGTTCGACCTCACGCTGGCACCCGTCGACTTCGCCGACGTCACGAAGGAAGGGCTCAAGCTCAAGAGCGGCGAGACGCTCGATCTCGGAACGCTCCGCGTGAAGGAGTCGAAGAGCGTCTCCGGAAAATTGACCGACGTGAACGGCCAGCCGGTCGCCGGCGCCGGGGTGTCGGGGCTCTGGTTCGACGGCACGACCCCGCACTCGCGCGAGACGAAGTCCGCGGCCGACGGCAAGTTCAAGCTCTCGGGGCTCGGCGACGATCCGATGCGCAACCTCTGGGTCCGCGCGGACGGGTTCGCCCAGGCGTCCCGTGAAGGCGTGGCCCCCGGCGACACCGCGGTCGACTTCGTCCTCGAGAAGACGGGAAGCGTGATCGGCAAGGTCGTGCTCGCGAACGGCGCCCCGCCGCCCGCGTTCCGCGTGCAGGCGTTCCCGGAAGCGAAGGAGAACGAGGAACGGCCGGGTCTCAGGCTCGTGATCCGCAATCGCGCCGACGAGGACAAGGTCTTCGCCGACGCCTCGGGCAACTTCCGGCTCGACAACGTCGACCCGGGGATGATGACGATCGCGGTCCTCGCCGACGGCAAGGCGCCCTCGAAGAAAGCCGGCGTCAAGATCACCTCCGACGAGGTCACCGACATCGGCACCGTGCGTCTCGAGGACGGGCGCACGCTGCGCGGCCGCGTCATCGCGGCGAAGGACGACGCGCCGATCCCGGGTGCTACGGTCACCGTCACGCAGCCGCAGGGGTTCGGCCGGATCATGAGCGGCGATCCGCCGGCCGGGTCCGCGATCACGAGCCTCGACGGGCACTTCGAGATCGCCGGCCTCGAGGCGCGCACCTACGCGGTCGATGCCGGTCAGCCCGACTACTCCCCCAGCTCGGGGCGCGTCGAGATCGTCGCCGATCAGGACCCGGACGACTTCATCATCCATCTCTCGAAGGGCGGAACGATCACCGGCATGGTGCGCGACGCGAACCGCCAGCCGATCCCGCAGGCGGGCGTGCTCCTCGTCAGCCCGAGCCGCGGCGACGGCGGGCCGCAGTCCGCTTCCACCGGCCCGGACGGACGCTACACGTTCGACAAGATCGCGCCGGGCGACTACATGGTCATCCGCGCGCCGTCGGGCGGCGGACCGCTCATGCTCTTCGGCGGGATGAAGAGCGTCGCCGTCCGCGAAGGCGAGGTGACGACCTACGACATCGACGAGGCGGCAAAGGTCAACGCGAGCGGCCGCGTGCTCAAGGCCGGGCAGCCGGTGCCGAACGCCATGGTCTTCTTCACGACCCCCGACCCGAACGGCGAGGCGGGCGACCTCCGCCAGACGCGCACCGACGAGAACGGCCACTACCAGATCGGGCTCGACAAGGGCGGCACCTACATGGTCATGGTCACGACGATGTCCGGGATGTTCGGCGGCGCGAGGAGCGCCGTCTCGGTCGAGGTTCCGGACGGGCCGAACCCGGTCGTCGACGTCACGCTCAAGGGCGCGTCGATCACGGGGCACGTGACGAGCAACCAGGACGGGAAGCCGGTCTCGGGCGCCGTCGTCACCGCGTCCGCCACCGGGAGCGCCGCGAGCGGCACGACCGGCGGCGGCCACGGCGGCCTGCAGGGCGCCAGCCAGCCGGACGGCAGCTTCTCGGTCGACGGCGTCGACGCGGGCACGTACAAGCTCACGGTCGCCGCGTCGGGCTACCGCAATGCCGAGATCCCGAGCGTCGCCGTCTCGGGCGACGCCGACACGCCGTCGGTCGAGGTCCACATGGACAAGGGAGGCACCTTGCACGGCCGCGTCGTCGACGCGGGCGGGGCCGGCATCGCGGGCGCGATGGTCATGGCGGCGCCGTCGGGCACCGTGCCGGCGAACCGCGAGGCGCTCCCGGCGACCTCCGACATCAACGGCGGATTCGTCCTCACCGTTCCCGCCGACGGGCCGATCGACGTCACCGCGGTCGCGGCCGGGTTCCCGGCGGCGCGCGTGAACGGCGTCGTTCCCGACGCCGACTCGGACCTGGCGATCACGGCGCCGCGCGGCGCGCCGCTCCGCCTCACGGTGCTCACCGCGGACGGCCACCCGGCGGTCGGCGCGAGGGTCGTCTGCCGCGCCGTCCCCGCGTTCCTCGGCAGCGACTTCGCCAGCTTCCTGAACCCGATCCCGCCGACCGGAGCCGACGGCGTCGCGGTCGCGACCTCGCTCGCGCCAGGCTCGTACGAGCTGACGGTCTCGCTCAACCAGCAGCGCGCGACCAAGGCGTTCAACGTCGTCGAGGGCGGCCAGAGCGTGCAGGTCGTGACGCTGCCCTGACAGCCCGCGGCCCCGTCGCTACAATGCGCGGCTGTCCCAAGGAGCCGCCATGTCCACGACCACGCCCGGATCGCCGCTGACCGTTCTCTCCGAGGACGAGACGCTCTTCCGCGACTCGGTGCGCGCCTTTGCCGAAGCGGAGATCGTGCCGATCGCCCGTTCGATGGACCAGGCGGGGCGTTACGACGCGGGCCTCCTCCCGAAGCTCTTCGAGATGGGGCTCATGGGGATCGACGTCCCCGAGTCGTACGGCGGCTCCGGAGGCACCTTCTTCCAGGCGTGCCTCGCCGTCGAGGAGCTCTCCTACGCCGATGCCGCGGTGGGCGTGCTCGTCGACGTGCAGAACACGCTCGTCAACAACGCGGTCGAGCGCCACGGGACGGCGGCGCAGAAGCAGCGCACGCTCGCGCGCACGGCGAAGGACACCGTCGCCTCGTACTGCCTCTCCGAGGCCGGTTCGGGCTCCGACGCCTTCGCGCTCCAGTGCAAGGCGACGAAGGACGGGAACGCCTACCGGCTCGACGGGCACAAGCTCTGGATCACGAACGCGGCCGAGGCGGAGATCTTCCTCGTCTTCGCGACCCTCGATCCGAAGGCGGGCTACAAGGGGATCACCGCGTTCCTCGTCGAGAAGTCCGATCCGGGCTTCTCGCTCGGCAAGCGCGAAGACAAGCTCGGCATCCGTGCCTCGTCGACGTGCGAGATCCTCTTCGACGGCTGCCGCATCCCGGCGGACCGGCTCCTCGGCGAAGAGGGCAAGGGCTACAAGCTCGCGATCGAGACCTTGAACGAGGGCCGGATCGGCATCGGCGCGCAGATGCTCGGCGTCGGCCAGGCCGCGCTCGACGCGTCGGTCCGCTACGCGAAGGAGCGAGTGCAGTTCGGCAAGCTACTCTCCGACTTCCAGGCGATGCGCTTCCAGCTCGCCGACTCGGCCTGCCGCCTCGAGGCGGCGCGCCTCCTCGTCTACAACGCCGCGCGCCTCCGCGACGCGGGGCTGCCGTTCGTCCGCGAAGCCGCGATGGCGAAGCTCTTCGCGAGCGAGGCGGCGGAGATGATCTGCGCGCGCGCCGTCGAGGTCCTCGGCGGGAACGGCTACACGAGCGAGTACCCGGTCGAGAAGTACTATCGCGACGTCAAGATTGGAAAGATCTACGAGGGCACGACCTTCATGCAGCTCTCGACGATCGCGAAGGCGCTCCTCGATTGAGCGACCTCTTCCTCCGCGCCTGCCGCGGCGAGCGTGTCGAGCGGCCCCCCGTGTGGCTCATGCGCCAGGCGGGCCGCTACCTCCCGGAGTACCGCGAGGTCCGATCTCGACACGACTTCTGGGCGGTCTGCTCGACCCCCGAGCTCGCGGTCCAGGTCACGCTCCAGCCGATCGAGCGGCTCGGCGTCGACGCCGCGATCCTCTTCTCCGACATCCTCACGCCCGCGCCGGGCATGGGCCTGTCCGTCGGCTTCCATCCCGGCCCGGTGATCGACCCTCCGGTCCGTACCAAGGCCGACGTCGATCGCCTCCGCATCCCCGAGATCGAGAGCGCCGTGCCGTTCGTCTTCGAGTCGATCCGCATCCTGCGGCGCGAGCTTACGGGCAAGGTCCCGCTCATCGGCTTCGGCGCCTCGCCGTTCACCCTCTGCGCGTACCTCTGCGAAGGCGAGGGCTCGCGCTCGTTCGAGCACTGGAAGGGGATGCTCTACAGCGCTCCCGACGTCGCGCACGCCCTCCTCGAGAAGGTCACCACGACGACGATCGCCTACCTCGTCGCGCAGGTGAGGGCCGGCGCGCAGGTCATCCAGGTGTTCGACACGTGGGCCGGCCTCGTCTCGCGCGCCGACTACGAGACGTTCGCCCTCCCCTACGTGAAGCGCGTGATCGCGGCCGTGAAGCAAGCCGGCGTCCCCGTCATCTACTTCGCGCTCGACGCGGCGCACCTCGCCCCCGCCGTGAAGACGAGCGGCGCCGACGTCCTCGGCTGCGATTGGCGGACGAGCCTGACCGACGCTGCGCGCGCGTTCGACGGCAAGCACCCGATCCAGGGGAACCTCGACCCGTGCGCCCTTCTCGGCGACGTCGCGACCGTCAAGCGGAGGACCGAGGCGATGCTGACGGAAGGCGCTTCGCTCGCGGGCCACCTCGCGAACCTCGGCCACGGCATCTTGCCGAATACACCGGTCGCGAACGCCGTCGCGTTCGTGGAGACGGTGAAAGCGTTCAGGGGACAGTAACCAGGTTTTTCCTACACAGGCTGGGTTTTCCCGCGTACCACCCACGGTACGTTTTGTACCATCGTTGGTACGCGGCGAAATGGACCCCTCTCAACCCGGTCTACGAGCTTCCGATGAGGATCCCGCTGAGGAAAACGAGCACGCCGCCGACGACGACCTGGAACGCCGCCTGGAGGAACGGCGTGTCCATGTAACGATTCCTGATCCACGCGATGACGAACAGCTCGACCGCGACGACGCACGACGCCACCGCCGTCGCGACCATGAACTTCTCGATGAGAAACGGCAGCGCATGGAACACGCCGCCGACGAACGTCATCGCGCCGCACACGACGCCGCGCAGGAGCGGCTTCCCCCGCCCCGTGAGGCTGCCGTCGTCCGAGAGCGCCTCGGCGAACCCCATGCTGATCCCGGCGCCGACCGACGCCGCGATCCCGACGCGGAACGCGTCCCACGAATTGTGCGTCGCGAACGCCGACGCGAAGAGAGGCGCCAGCGTCGACACCGACCCGTCCATCAACCCCGCGAGCCCCGGCTGGACGACCTGGAGAACGAAGAGCTGCCGCGCCGTCCTCGCCTCCGCCGCGCGCTCCGACGCCGGCTGATGATCCGGGTCGAACGTCATCGACGTGTCCTCGTGCTTCCGCTCTTCGGCCGCGAGGTCGCCGAGCAGCTGCCTCAACTCGGCATCCTTGGCGTGCGCGGCGGCCTTCTCGTAGAAGCGCGCCGTCTCGAGCTCCATGAGCGCGACTTGCCGCCGGATGCTCTCGGCCGACGGGATGCGCAGGGCCTGCACCGGATCGCGCCGCACGAAACCCCGAACGTCGTGCCGCCTGACAAGCGGAATCTCCTCGCCGAACTTCCTGCGGAACATGTCGATGAGGCGGTGCCGGTGCGTGTCTTCTTGGACGGACATCTCGTCGAGCGACGCCGCCGCGCCCGGATAGTTCGCACGAAGCAGCCGCGCGAACTCCCGGAGGATCCGCGCGTCCTCTTCTTCCAAGGAGATGGCCAGCGCCAGGACCTCTTGCGGCTTCAGGTCCCTGTACCGTCGACGTCGCATCGGTGTCCCCCGGTGCCGTGGTGGCCGGGGAGATTAGCACTTCGGGCAGCGACGGACCGCGACCGTTCCCGGTGCGTTGGATCCACCGCATCGGAGCGTATCTCTCGGATATCACGCCTCCGTTTCGCGGTATAACTGCGGCATCGGACCCGTCGTCGGCCCCGAATTGTCGCTGTGAGCGCGTGATGCGGATAGCTCAAAGACTGATCGTCTTCAATCCCACCAGATGAGCGTTCCTCGGTGCGTAGTCGCACATTCCATGGTGTTGGCGACTGCTTTAGCAGGCTGCAACCAAGGCGCAAGATTCACGCGCACAGGCCAAGCCGACTTCGTGGAAGTGCGCAACGAGTACACGCTTGTGCTTCTGCGCCCCTCGTTCTTGCAGGCAGCTCTTGGATCCAACTGGGAATCGCAGACGCTGTACTTGAATCCGCCAACGTTCTCGCCCGAGTGCGAGCTCATCACGGGCCTTCGACCCTTTCGGCCCCTCGCGAAGGGCGATCCCGTGCTGACTCTGGGTTGCACCGGATGGGAAACCGGGACGGCGTTACTGTATTCCGTCGAAAACGGCAGTACTGTCGCCCTTCGCATCAATCTTCGAGCTCATCGTATTCAAGCCGATCCTCCGGTGAAGCCTAACGGTCCACCGAGATTCCTTGCAGATGGAGGATTGGTGTTCAATTGAGGCGCCTGCGATGACCCGTCCGCCCAGCTACGGCGTCAACCGGCCCGTCCGTCGCGCGCGTTACGCGTTGCGATAGGCGTTCGGATTACGGATGCGAACCGCAATACGCATGGCGTTGCTCGTGGTGGCTGCGGCAGGGATAGCCAACGCCGCTCTTGCCGTTATTTGGCGCGGTACGGTCGAACATCAACTCACTGCCCTGTTCGCACCGCTCTGGGTCGGTGTTCCCGTTGGGCTGTGCGCTCTTGTCACCTTCCTTCTTTTCATGGCAAGCAAACAGCGAGGTCTGCGCCTGATGTCGCAAGCGCTCCTTGTTCTCGCCTTCTTCGCCGTATCGCTACCACTCTCCGCGCGGTTGGGTGGCTACTTGCAGTACCGCGACATCGTAGCTGCCAAGAACTATTGCGAACGTCTCGTGCCATTGCTTGAAGAGCATCGAAGAAGGCGTGGCAGCTATCCGATGCGAATCGAGGAGCTGCAGCCGGCGCCGCCACCTCCTCCTCGTCACCTGAGGCACGGCGACTACTACAGGAGCAATGGTCAGCAGTTCGACTTCTTCGTGGTCAACAACGGCAGCTTCTTGGAGTACTACACATTCGACAGCACGAGGCGAGAGTGGAAAACCTGGACCTAAGCTCGTCCAACCTTCGCGACAGGCGTCGCTCGAGACGCATCTAGGACGACGGTGAGCGTTGACACCTGCTGGTCGATGTTCGAGCAAGTGCTCGCAGGCTCGGTTTCCATCTCGGAATTCGAGCGATGGTTGTACTCGTCGGCCGACCTAGAAGAAAAAGTGGGTGCAGAGGATTATCAGTCTCTCCTTTCGCTCGAGTTCTCTGCTCCGCGCGCTCGCCATGATCTTAGTCGGCTCCTCCTCGACATTTATGACCGACATCGTCCTGGCGGTTTGGCGCGCGACCGAGCGGAGCGACTAGCCAAGGGGCTGCTCGATGGTACGGTCGAATTGTTTGCCGCCGTCAGAGGCCTGGCCGAGCTTCACAGCGAGGGTCACGTGTGGGTTCCGGTCGTTTTCGTGGGCATTGATTCCGAGCTCGGTGAAATTCCTCGGCCAGGGCAATATGCGTTGTGGGACGATAAGGCGCTCGCCGCACGACTCGAGGCAGCGCGACCGATGATCGAGCACTGGCGACGCGTGGCAGTCAAAGCCGCGAAGGAGATCACCGGTGATCGCTGAGTGCCTCGCGCGAGGGGCTAGGCTCTCATGAGCACGAACCTCGATACGTCGCTGGCGTATCTTCGCGCTCTTGAGAGTCGAGCGCCGCACATGACGAAGACCGGCCCCAACTCGGGAGGACTCACCATGCGCCGATTCGCGATCTCGCTCGCACTAGCTGTCGCCGTCGCAATGATCGTCACGGCTTCGATGCCGGCGCGCGCCCAGATGCAGGATCAACATCCCTACGGGACCGGCCCCGAAGCGAAGGCGATGCTCGAGAAAGCGGTGGCCGCGCTGAAGCAGAACAAGGAGAAGGCCCTGGAGATGTTCAACAAGGGCGAGGGCGGCTTCAGGGACCGCGACCTCTACGTCTTCTGCGCCGACGCGACGGATGGGAAGCTCACCGCGCACCCCTACCTCAAGGGCGAGCCTCTTCAGGACATTGTCGGGAAGAAGGGTTTCCCCCTCGGCAAGGCGATCATGGACACCGCCGTCGAGGGGAAGATCCAAGAGGTGACGTACTGGTGGCCTCGCCCCGGCGGCGACAAACCCCTCGAGAAGCACACCTACTTCACGAAGGTCGTCGGTCAGAACTGCGGCGTCGGGTTCTACAAGGACTAAACCCACGGGTCGTCCAACTCGAAGCTCGTTCGTACGTAGACAGACATATGGTCGGCTCGATTCGCCCCGGTTGGATGGCCGCATTCCTGCTGCTCTCGCTCGTCGCCTGCGCGCCTTCGGGCGACGCGACGTCCGCGAAGCACTCCGCCGAGCTTCACGTCCACACCGATCCGGATCTCGCGCGGCGCCTCGACTCTTGGCGCGCGGAAGCCGGGGTGCCGGGCCTCGGGGCGGCGATCCTGCGCGGCGACGACCTCGCGGTGGCGGTGGCGGGTGCGCGGCGGATCGATCAACAGGAGCCACTCGTCACGACCGACGCGTTCCACCTCGGGTCGGACACGAAGGCGATCACCGCGTCGGTGGTCGCGCGCCTCGTCGATCGCGGCGTCCTGCGATGGAACGAGACGCTGAGCGAAGCGATGCCGGACATCGCCGACATGGATGCGGCGTACAAGCCGGTCACGCTGGACATGCTCATGCGCCACGTCGCCGGGCTCCCGCAGAACGGAGCGTTCACGCCCGAGTTCACGGCGGGGTTCGACGACGAGCACTGGCCCCTCGCCAAGCAGCGGGCGTGGATGGCGCAACGCTTCCTCTCGCGGCCGCCCGCATTTCCGCCGGGGACGAAGTTCGCGTACTCCAACTACGGCTACCTGATCCTCGGACACGTCGTCGAGCGCGCCACGGGCGCCGAGTGGGAAGAGCTGGTGCGCCGCGAGGTCTTCGATCCGCTCGGGATGGCGGGGTGCGGGTTCGGCCCGACGGCGACCGACGTCGCGCCCGCGAACAGCTGGGCGCACGACATGAAGGATGGACGTTACGTCCCCACGGGAGAGGACAACCCGCCGCTGATCGGGCCGGCGGGCACGGTGCACTGCACGCTGGAATCGTGGGCGCGCTTCGCTCGCGCGCACGCGTTTCCCGACGACGGCGGCTGGATCAGCGCCGCATCGATGGCGCACCTGCACGAAGGGCACCCATTCGAGGGTGTCAGCTCGGGGAAGAACATCGCGCTCGGTTGGGGCGTGACGCGCACCGATCCGCCGCGGCTCACGCACACGGGGAGCAACGGCTACAACGCGGCCGACATCGTCGTGATCCCGGCGCGCCACGCGGCGGTGCTGGTCGTCGTCAACGCCGGAGACGATCGCGCCCTGGCTCTCTCGGGCAAGGTGCGTGACGCGCTCGTTCAAGAACTCTTGGCCGAGAACAAGCACGGCTGAGTCGTTCGATCGGCGTTACAGTACGCGCCGATCATGACGAACAGGGCATCGCGCATCGGAAGAGTGATGGACCACCCCGACCTTCAATTGCGCGAAGCGGCCCCGGCCGATGTCGCCGGGCTCGCGACGATCCGCGCGCGCGAGTGGGGCAGCGAGCCTTACTGGATCGATCGGATCGGCGGCTACATGCGAGGCGAGAAGAATCCCCAGCAGTCTCTCGCGCCGAGAATCGTCCTCCTCGCCACCGAGGGCGAGCAGCTCGTCGGGTTCATCGCCGGGCATCTCACCGAGCGCCACGCGTGCGAAGGCGAGCTCGAGTGGCTGAACGTGATCGAGGAACGCCGCGGCGGAGGGATCGCCGGCGTTCTTCTCGACGCCCTCGCCGCATGGTTCGCGAAGCACGGGGCGAAACGGATCTGCGTCGATGCCGGTCCGGCGAACGCCCGGGCGCGAACGTTCTACTCCAAGCACGGCGCGCGCGAGCTGAGCCCGCACTGGATGGTATGGGACGACATCGCGGCACACGGTGATCGATGAGTCCCTTCGTCTTCGACGAGCTCGCGCTCCAGCAGCTCGAGGTCATGTACCGGTCGCGCGACGCGGGCCGCCGGCGCAGCCTGGCCCGTGAGGCGCTCGGCGCTCGCGCCGGCGATCGCGTCCTCGACGTCGGGTGCGGGCCCGGTTTCCTCTCGGCGGAGCTCCTCGCGGAGGTCGGTCCGTCGGGTGCGGTCGTCGGGATCGATGCCAGCGCACCGATGCTCGCGGCGGCGGCTCGACGCTGCGAGGCGCTCGGCCACGCGTCCTTCCATGCGGGCGATGCGACGCGGCTTCCCGTGGACGATGCGAGCTTCGATCGCGTGATCTGCGTTCAGGTGCTCGAGTTCGTCCCCGACGTCCCCGCGGCGCTTCGAGAGTTCCACCGTGCTCTACGTCCCGGCGGTCGCGTGCTCGTCTGGGACATCGACTGGTCGACGCTGTCGTGGCATTCGGCGGAGCCGGAGCGGATGCGGCGCATGCTCCAGGCGTGGGACCGGCATCTCGCCCACCCGGCGCTACCGCGCACGCTCACCACGGCACTTCGCGACGCGGGCTTCACCGACGTCCGGGCCGAAGGGCACGCCTTCACGACGAACGTCCTCGATTCCGAGACCTACGGCGGCCTTTCGCTCGGAATCGTCGAGCGCTACCTCATGGGTCTCGACGATCTCGACCGCGAGGAGACCAAGTCGTGGGCCGACGAGCAGCGCGATCTCGGTCGGCGCGGCGAGTACTACTACTCCGTCACGCAGGTGTGCTTCACCGCGACCCGTCCCGCGACTTCCGAGTGAACTCACCCGCGGTCGCTGCATCCGCAGAAGACGCCGCTGATCGTGCCATGGGAGCTACCTTTCCGCTCGCTCACGGGTATTTATCAGGGAGTCGCCCGTCGCGTACGGATGCCGAACCGAGACCCCTCGTCGCATCGGGGAGGGAAGGAGGCACTCGTGAACAACAAGGTCCTCGTGACTCTCTTCTGTCTCGCGCTTGTCTCTGTTGGAACCTCGGGATGCGGTCAGAAAGACGTGCTGACAGACGGGCCGGACACCCTCTTCCTCACGGGAACGGTCTCATCGTTCGCACGAGAAGGCAGGTGCTGGTCGATCACCACGGTGGGTGGCAAGGTCTACGAGCTGATGAACCTGCCGGGCGCGTTCAAGGTTGAAGGGATACCCGTGAAGGCAGTGGTCAACCTCCGGGTCGACATGCCCAGCATGTGCATGCTCGGCCCAATCGCCGAGGTGCTTCAGATAGCCAAAGGTCCTTGATCCGCCGCGGCCCTTGAGGATCGACTAGCTGTTGTCCCCGTCGAGCAGTCTTCCCAGACCGCCGAGGAGCGAACCCTCTTCGCGTCCGCCCCTTCCCGTCTGCGGCGCCGCGGCGTAGATTCGGCCCGCGAGACGCGAGAGCGGGAGCGACTGGATCCACACCTTGCCGGGCCCGCGCAGCGTCGCGAAGAAGAGACCCTCGCCGCCGAAGAGCGCCGTCTTGACGCCGCCGATCATCTGGATGTCGTAATCGACGGTCGGGACGAAGCCGACGATGCAACCGGTGTCGATGCGCAGCAGCTCGCCGGGGCCGAGCACGCGCTCCTTGATCGCTCCGCCCGCGTTCAAGAAGCACCAGCCGTCGCCTTGCAGGCGCTCCATGATGAAGCCTTCTCCGCCGAAGAAGCCGACGCCGAGGCGCTTCTGGAAGGCGATGCCGAGGCTGACGCCCTTCGCGGCGCAGAGGAACGAGTCCTTCTGGCAGATCAGCTCGCCGCCGATCTCACCGAGGTTCACCGGGATGATCTTGCCGGGGTAAGGGGCGGCGAAGGCGAGACGCTTCTTCCCCTGCCCTTGGTTCATGAAGGCGGTCATGAACATCGACTCGCCGATGAGGATGCGCTTGCCCGCGCCGAGGAGGGCGTCCATGAAGCCGCCCGAGGGCTTCGAGCCGTCGCCGAAGATCGTCTGCATCGCGATCCCGTCTTCCATGTACATGAGCCCGCCGGCTTCGGCGAGCGCCGCTTCCTGCGGGTCGAGCTCGACTTCGACGTACTGCATGTCGTCGCCGAAGATCTCGTAGTCCACCTCGTGCATGTGGGGCATGGGCGTCCTTTCGCGGCGCTCTCGTGGGCGCCGTCGGCGGATTGTACGCAAGCGGCTTCAGGCGGTTCCCGAGAGAACCGTAGCGGAGTTTCGGAAGCTGTCCCTCTTCTCTTAGTTACACACGCTCTGGCTGCGATCGATCTCGGTGAGATCGGAGCGGGTGCCGGCGGGCGATTCGACGTTGTCGACATGGGCGGTGACGAGGATGTAGGCGTCGACGCCGGGCTGCTGCCCGGGCCCGAAGGCGACCTCGAGGCGGCCGCCGCCGGCATCTTGCGTCGTCGCCGCGCACGACGGGGCGACCGGCCCATTCGTGCCGTGGTCGTACGCGCCGCTCCTGAGCGTGTCGAGGCGTCCCCAGTAGACGTTGTAGCGCTGCGCCGAGGCGAGCGGGTTGAACGCGACGTCGATCGTGCCGTCGGGGAGCTTGGCCTCGGTGAGGTTCGTCACCTCTCCCGGGCGCGGCTTCTGCCAGCCGTAGAGATCGAGCCACGCCGCGTCCAGCTCGACCTGATACGCATCGCCTGCGGTGCTCGCCACGGGGGCGGACACGACGCGGATCGCGGTCGTCGCGATGTCGGAGCGCGTGATCGCCGGCCAGTCGTACTCCCCCGCGCCGGGCGGGAGCGCCGGGTTCTTCGTCAGCGTCGCGGAGACCTCGCGGAGCGTGGGGACGTTGGGCAGCGCCAGGAGCTTCTCCGTCGGATAGTCGGCGTTCGAGGCAGGCTGGTTCGGGCCGCCGCCGCCGACGATCGGCGTGTAGAAGTTCCAGTTCGTCGTCGTGTAGCTGTAGCCGGCCGGCGCGCGAAACGTGCCGGTCGGCGACGCCTCGATGCGGTAGAAATCGTCGGTGACGGTGCCGGAGGTGCGATAGCGCACGCCGGCGACGACCTTCACGATCTGGTCCTCGTCGTAGTAGTCGGGGAAGCCGGTGACGCGAACCTCCTCCTGGCCGATGCCGAGCTGGATCGACGCGGTCGCGCCGCCGTCGGCGTCGTCGAAGGCGGCCGACGGGTTCGCCACGGTGCCGCCGTTCGCCGCCTGCGACTTCGTCGGCAGGAGGCGGCGGATGCGCTTGAGGTAGCCGTAGTTGGCGTTCGTGATCGAGGTGCGCTGGGTCCCGGTGTCCTTCGGCCCGAGGTTGGCACCGCCCCCCGCTTCCCACACCTTCTCGCGGATGATCGTGTAGCCGGTCATCGTGGGATGGATGTCGTCGAGGTTGAAGGCGTCGCGGCAGATCATCCCGTCGAAGCCGGTGCACTGGACGTTCTGGTCTTCGTGCGCGAACTCGGCGGCGACCTCGTTGACCGACGCGCGGCGCGCCTGGCCCCACGCGAGATCGCGGAGGATGCGGTTGACGATCGGCAGCCACGCCCGGTGGAAGGCGGTCGAGTCTCCCGAGTAGCAGTTGTAGGCGAGGTTGTCGTAAAGGGTGTTGAGCGAGATGTCGGCACCGGGGATCTGCGAGGTGAAGGCCGAGAGGACCTCTTGCAGGTTCTCGCGCGAGTCGAGAATCTCGTCGACCGCCTTGTTGATCTGGGCCTGCGTCGGCGTCCCCGAAGGGTCCACGTCCCGCAGATCGTTCCCGATCATCGAGATCGTGATCAGGGATGGCGGCGGGACCATCGCCATCACGCGGAAGACGTTGTTGTTGTCCGCCGTGTCGTCGACGAGGAGGTCGTCGGTCTTCTGTCCGCTCACCGCCGCCTGGTCGAGGGCCACCGTGATTCCACCCGTACAGCCGAGCCGGCTCTGCTCCTGCTTCGCGTAGTAGAACGACGACGTGTCGAAGCAGACGTTGAAGTTCGCGGCGATGCTGTCCCCCATCGCGGTGTAGCGGTAACTCCCCGTCTTGAGGGCCCCAATCGCATGGTCGAACTTCGCGAACCGCGAGAAGCCGACCGGTACCACGTAGCCGGGCGTCGGAACGCTGACCGAGTCGAAGCGGGAGAACGAGCCGCGCCAGCCCGCGGGATCGGCGGCCAGGATGAGGTAGCAGCCGTTCCCCGGCGAAAACGCGAACTTGCCGTCGGCCCCGGTCGTGACCGCCTGATCGAACGCGCCCCCGACGTCGCGCGTCCCGTAGACCTCGACCTGGACGGACGGGAGCGAGGGCTCGCCGGCGTCCTGGATCCCGTTCCCGTTCCGGTCGTCGAACGCCGTCCCCGAAACCGATTGTCCCCAGGCGGGAACCGACGCGGCGAGGACGAGCCCCAGCACGACCACCTTCGACGTCATGGAATCTCCCCCGATGCCCCCTTCACTTATACGCTAATCTGGCGAGCGGTTCGGGAGGATTGCTTCGATGCCATCGCGATTGGCCGGCCAGGTCGTCCTCGTCACCGGAGCGTCGAGCGGAATCGGCGCCGCCACCGCCCGCGGGTTCGCCGCGGAAGGGGCCAAAGTCGCGATCCTGGCGCGGCGCTGCGACCGGCTCCTAGCGATGGAGCGCGAGCTCCGGACGGCCGGGGCCGCCGCCATCCTGACCCTCGAGGTCGACGTCCGCGACGCCGACGCCGTCGCGAGGGCGATCGACGGCCTCCCCCCGGGATGGAAGGAGATCGAGGTCCTCGTCAACAACGCCGGGCTCTCACGCGGCCTCGACAAGCTCCAGGAGGGCTCGCTCGCCGACTGGAACGAGATGATCGATACCAACGTCAAAGGGTTGCTGCACGTGGACCGCGCCGTCGTGCCGCACATGGTCGCGCGTAAGCGCGGTCTCGTGATTCACTTGGGCTCGATCGCGGGGCGCCAGGTGTATCCGATGGGCAACGTCTACTGCGCGAGCAAGCACGCCGTCCGCGCCCTCACCGAGGGTCTGCGGATGGACGTGCTCGGCACCGGGGTGCGGGTCGCCAGCGTCGACCCCGGCCTCGTCGTCACCGAGTTCTCGAACGTCCGCTTCCACGGCGACGACGCGCGCGCCGCGGCGGTCTACAAGGGGATGACCCCCCTCACGCCGGAGGACGTCGCCGAGATCATCCTCTTCATCGCGACGCGCCCCGCTCACGTCACGCTCGCCGAGGCGGTCGTGCTCCCCACCGACCAGGCGTCGGCGATCCACGTGCACCGCTCGTGAGGCCGGGCCGCGCGGCCGCGATCGTCCTTGCCGCGGCCCTCGCCGGCGGCGTACCCGCGGCCGACGACGCCGAGAAGCCGAAGGAGGTCGGCCTCATGGAGCGGGCGTCGACGCGCCTCGCGCAGCTCGACGTCACCGTGAGCGGGTCCAAGGAGGCGATCCGCAACCTCTCGATCGCCGACTTCGAGGTCCGCCTCAACGACAAGCTCGTCTCGGGCCTGATCGTCGACGACCTGTGCCTCCCGGCTGGGACCGCGGCCACGGCGCCTGCTCCGGCACCCGCGCCGGCGCCGGGCGACAAGGCGGCGGCTCCTCCGCCCGCGCCGCGCGGGCCCGGCGCGAGCTACCTGTTCTACTTCGACATGCCGCATCTCACGCAGGGCGGGCGCCGCGGCGCCATCGACGCCGCGCGGTCGATGCTGCCGAAGCTCCTCACCGGCGGCAACCGCGCGATGCTCGTCGTGAACGCCGGCGAGCTCAAGACGCTCGTCCTCTTGACGGACGATCTCAAGTCTCTCGAGGATGCGCTCGAGAAGATGATCAACGACCCGAAGCTCTTCGATGCCTACGCGGCCACCGAGGACAAGCGGCTCGCCGACATCAACCACGAGATGTCGATCAGCATCGACGCCGCGGTCACGCTCGCGACCCGCTACGCCTCCGAGGAGCGCTTCCAGCAAGAGCGCGACCTTCGCCGCTTGAGCATGGTGCTCGGCCGGTTCGCCGACGTCGATCCACCGAAGGCGGCGCTCTACTTCGCCGACACGATGCGGCAGAACCCCGGCGAGCACTACCTCTCCTACTTCAGCGGATCGGTGATGCAGAACTCGAACGGCGTCCCGCAGCCGGGGCCGGCGAAGATCCTGAACGACGCGGCGACCGGCTCCCTTCCGCTCGATCGCGTCATGAACGAGGCGTCTTCGTACGGCGTGCGGTTCTACACCGTCGAAGGACAGGGCATCACGGGGCCCGACTCGTCGATCCTCTCGATGAGCTCCCCGTCCCGCCCGGGCAGCAACGGCATGGCGAACCAGGCGATGCCCACCGCATCCACGCAGCGGACGCGCGACGCGCAGGAGACGCTGAGCTCGCTCGCCGCCGAGACTGGCGGACGCTCGTTCCTGAACGGTGTCGCGCCCGCGAAGATGGCATCCCAGATCACCGACGACATGTCGTGCGTCTACCTGCTCAGCTTCGATCCCAGGGGGTTCCCGCAGGACAAGCCGCTCGCGGTCGCCGTCACGGTCAAGAGGCCCAAGGTCAAGGTCGCGGTGCGTGGCCGCCTCGTCATCCAGAGCGAGGAATCGCGTCTCACCGCGCGCGTCCTCTCGGCGTTCGCGACCGGCCACGAGACCGCCGGGACCACGGTCCTCCGTGCCGGGATCGTGCCGGTGTCCTACACCGACGGGCACTTCAAGGCGCGCGTCCAGGTCGCCGTCCCGGGCTCCGTGGTGCCCGACGCGACGTGGGACCTCGGTGCCTCCCTCGTGACGAAGGGGGCCGTGTGGGAGGACGGCTCGGGGCGGGTCGAGGTGAAGCAGCCCGGCGTTCCCGTCGCCTTCGAGCGCGACATGGAGTTCGCCCCGGGCGAGTTCGAGCTGGTCGCGGTCGCCCACGAGGTGACGACCGACACCTTGCTCTCCCACCAGACCTCCGGGAAGTTCCCCGACGTCGACGTCGATCGCGCCTCGGTCGCGCCGATCGCGGTGAGCCAGCAAGCGCGCGGCGGCTTCCTCAGGAACGGCACCTCGCTCACGCAGGGGGCGCTCATCGTCCCCGACGGCGAGCCGTTGCAGCCCGGCGTCCCGACGGCGATCATCGCGCTCGTCTGCCGTGCGAAGGATCAGAAGAGCCGCCTCACCGTGTCGCGGACCCTGATCGGCGAGAAGGAGACTCCGGTCGGCACCACCGACCTCGAGCTGGGGAAGGACGAACGTTGCGGCCAGATCGTCGACCTGATTCCGGCGAAGTTCCTGGGCCCCGGGGCCTATCGCTTCACGATCGCGGTCTCGTCCCAGGGGACCGAGCTGGCGCGGAGCGAGCGCGCGCTCGTCGTGCCGGAGAAGCCGCCGGCCGCCGGCTCCTGATCGCGGCGGCCCTCTCGCTCGGCGTGCTAGCCTCGCGGGGCGAGGCCGAGACGATGTCCCATCCACCAGCGAAGACGGCGAACCACCTCGCCGGCCAGACGAGCCCGTACCTCCTCCAGCACCAGTACAACCCGGTCGACTGGTACCCGTGGGGCGAGGAGGCGCTCGCGAAGGCGAAGCGCGAGAACAAGCCCATCTTCCTCTCGATCGGCTACGCGGCGTGCCACTGGTGCCACGTCATGGAGCACGAGTCGTTCGAGAACGCGGAGATCGCGGCGCTCCTGAACGCATCGTTCGTCGCGATCAAGGTCGACCGCGAGGAGCGGCCCGACCTCGACGACGTCTACATGACGGCGGTCCAGATGATGACCGGCCAGGGCGGCTGGCCCTTGAACGTGTTCCTGACGCCGGACGGGCGCCCGTTCTTCGGCGGCACCTACTTTCCGCCGGACGATCGCGGCGGGATGCGCGGCTTCCCGGCCGTCCTCGGCCTCATCAAGGATGCGTGGACGACGCGCCACGACGAGGTCGTGGCGTCCGCGGGCGGGATCGCGAAGCAGCTCGCCTCGGCGCTGACGCCGGCGCCGGTCGCGGCGGACGCGGCGCGCGCGGGCACCGCCGATCAGGCGCGCGCGGCGGCCGATCTCGCTTCACGCTTCGACGCGAAGTGGGGCGGCTTCGGCGGCGCACCGAAGTTCCCTCCGCACGCGTCGCTCGCCTTGCTCCTGCGCGAGCACGCGCTCCGGCACGACGCGTTCCCCCTGAAGATGGTCGAGACGACCCTCGACCGGATGGCCCGCGGCGGGATGTACGACCAGATCGGCGGCGGCTTCGCGCGTTACTCCACCGACGGCCGCTGGCTCGTTCCCCACTTCGAGAAGATGCTCTACGACCAGGCGCTCCTCGTGCCGGTCTACGTCGACGCCTGGCTCGTCACGCGGAACCCGCTCTACCGCCGCGTCGTCCTCGAGACGCTGGACTTCGTGCGCCGCGAGATGACAGCCCCCGAAGGCGGCTTCTACGCCTCGCTCGACGCCGACAGCGAGGGCCACGAGGGCAAGTTCTACGTGTGGACGCCGGCGGAGATCGTGGCTGTCCTCGGCCCCACGGACGGTCCCTTCTTCTGCGCCACTTACGGGATCACGCCGGCGGGCAACTTCGAGGGGAAGAACATCCCCAACCTTCTGGACAAGCCGCTCGACGAGACCCTCGAGGGCCGCGTCGCGCCGATGAAGGCGAAGCTCCTCGAGGCGCGGTCGCGGCGCGTGCGCCCCGCGACCGACGACAAGGTGCTCACCTCGTGGAACGCGCTCATGATCACGGCCTACGCGCGGGCCTACCAGGCGTTCGGGCGCGCGGAGGACCTCCGCTCGGCCGAGCGCGCCACCGAATTCTTGAAGACGCGCCTCACGAAGAACGGCCGCCTCCTCGTCTCGTGGCGCGCGGGTGAGGCGCATCTGAACGCCTACCTCGACGACTACGCCTTCGCGGCGCGCGCCGCGATCGACCTCTACGAATCGTCGTTCGACCCCGCCGAGCTGACGCGCGCCCGCGCGCTCGCCGCGACGATCCTCGCGCGCTTCGGCGACGGCCACGGCGGCTTCCATTTCACCTCCGACGACCACGAGGCGCTCCTCGCCCGCTCTCCCAGCGCGTACGACGGCGCGATCCCCGCCGGCTCGGGCGTCGCCGCCGAGGTCTTCGCGCGCCTGGCCGAGCACTTGGGCGGCGAGGAGATGAGCAAGGCGCGGGACGGTGTCCTCCGGGCGCTGGCCGCGAGCTGCAAGCGTGCCCCGTCCGCCTTTGCGACGCTCCTCGTCGCCGCGACCTACGCCGACGGCCCGGTCATCGAGGTCGCGATCGTCGGCGCCAAGGACGACCCGCGCACCGCGGCGCTCATCGCCGCCTCGCGCAACGCCTACTTCCCCGCGCGCGCGGTCGCGTGGACCGCAGCGCCGGTCGAGCAGGGCCTTCCGCTCCTCGAGCACAAGACGCTCCTCGCCGGCGCTCCCGCCGCCTACGTCTGCAAGAACCGCGTGTGCGCGGCGCCGGTCGGCACTCCCGACGCTCTGAAGTGGTGATGGAGATAGAAATAAGGGGACAGGTACCGATTTCTCGACTTCAGGAAATCCGTACCTGTCCCCTTATTTCTGGAAGAAAAAGCAGAATGTCCCCATAATCCACGTTCGCCTAAGGAGGGCTCTCTGGCCGTTCGCAGCCGCCGGGTCGCGTGGGAGAAGCTCTCCGACGACGACCTGCTCCACGTCCGCATCTGCGATCTCGGCGTCCGCATCCGCGGATCGGATCTCGAGAAGCGGGTGCGCCAGCTCTATCGCGAGATGGACTCGGTCGGCCTCAAGCTCCGGCCGCTCTGCTTCCTCTCGGATGAGTGGCTGTCGCCGGGCGATCAGGCGGCGATCGGCATCCCGTTCTTCCTCGCGCACCCGCGCCTCCGTGCGCTCGAGAACCGGATGATGTTCGAGGTCGAGGGCGGCACCAAGGGGTGGTGCCTCAGACTCCTGCGCCACGAAGCCGGCCACGCGCTCGATCACGCCTACCGCCTCTCGCGCCGCGACGACTGGCGGGAGATGTTCGGCTCGCCGCGCACCAAGTACGCGCCGTACTACTACGAGATCGATCCCAAGAGCCGCGACTTCGTCCACAACGTCCCCGACCACTACGCCCAGGCTCACCCCGTCGAGGACTTCGCCGAAACCTTCGCCGTGTGGCTCAACCCCGCCTCGCGCTGGCAAGACCGCTACGCCGACTGGCCGGCGCGGAAGAAGATCCGCTACGTCGACCGCCTCATGAAGGACGTCCGCCGCCGCGCGCTTCCGAAGAAGAAGCCGGTCGTCGACCGCGACGCCAAGACGATCCAGTCGACCCTCGCGACCTATTACGAGCGCAAGCTTCGCCTCTTCCCGCTCGGCGACCCGTCGTCGACCGCGCGCGCCCTCAAGCGCATCTTCCGGCCGTCGCGCGCCGCCGAGCCCGATGGCGCCGCCGTCGATTTCATCCGCACCCACAAACGCCCGCTCGTCGACTCGATCGCGCGCTTCTCGGGCGAGCGCCGGAACCAGGTCGCCCGCGTCGTCGCCGGGCTCGCCCAGATCTGCGACAACCATCGCCTCGTGCTGCGAGACGCGGAGGAGAAGACGCTCGTCACGATGTCGACCTTCGCGACCACGCTCATCGTCAACCGCCTGCGGCGCCACAGCTACCGGGTGACCGGCCCATGAAGAACGGGAACAAGAAGCACAAGGAGCGCCTCAGGATCCTCGTCCTCTTCGAAATCCTGGAGGCCCCCGCCCCCGACGAGGAGTACGAGCGCCGGATGCGGGAAGAACCCGACTGGCGCACGGAGGGGCACGTCGTCGCCGCGCTCAAGGCGCTCGGCCACGAGGTCCACCTGGGCGCGATCTACAAGAACCCGCGCGACGTCATCGACATCGTCGAGCGCATCCAGCCCGACCTCGTGTGGAACTTCGTCCAGACCTTCCACGGCACGCGCTACTACGAGAGCCACATCGCCGGCGTCCTCGAGCTGTGCAAGGTCCCCTACACCGGCTGCGACCACCGCGCGCTCATGCTCTGCCAGGACAAGGCGCTCTCGAAGGAGATCCTGAAGCACCACCGCGTCCCGGTTCCCGCGTTCGTGGTGTCGCGCCGCTCGCAGCCCTTGAAGAAGCTCGGCAAGGCGATCTTCCCCGTCATGGTGAAGCCCCTCGCCGAGGAAGGCTCGGTCGGCATCTCGCGCGACTCGTTCGCCGAGACGGAAGAGCAGGCGATCGCGCGCGCGAGCTTCTTGCACGACCGCCTCAAGCAAGACGTCATCATCGAGCAGTATGTCTCGGGGCGCGAGATCTACGTCGGCGTCCTCGGCAACGACCGCCTCAAGGTTCTCCCGCCGCGCGAGCTGAAGTTCTCGAAGGTCCCCGAGGGCGAGCCCAAGTTCGCCAGCTTCAAGGCGAAGTGGGACGAGGGCTACCGCGAGCGCTGGGGCATCCACTCCACGTTTCCCGACGATCTCTCCGAGACGCTCCAGCGCTCGATTGCCACGGTCGCCAAGCGCGTCTTCCGCGCCCTCCAGATGCACGGCTTCGGCCGTATCGACCTGCGCGTCACCGAGGAAGGAAAGCTCGTGGTGGTGGAAGCCAACCCCAACCCTGAAATCGCCTCCGGCGAAGACCTCGCAGAAGCCGCCGCGAAGACCGGGATGCCCTACAACGAGCTGATCGAGCGCATCGTCGCACTCGGCCTCGAGCGCTCGAACCCCAAGGGCGCCTGATGACCGAGCTCCTCGGCGGTCACAGCGCGATGCCCTGGATCCTCTTCAACGTCTTCCTCGCGGTCTGCCTCGCGATCGACTTCACCTTCGCGGCCGGCAAGCACCGCGCGATCGGATTCAAGGAGGCGATCGGCTGGAACGTCTTCTGGATCGTCATCGCCCTCGCCTTCACCGGCGTCGTCATCTACGAGTACGGACGCGCCGCGGGCGCCGCGTATCTCACCGGCTACGTCGTCGAGCGCGCACTCTCGATCGACAACCTCTTCGTCTTCCTCATCATCTTCCAGTACTTCCACGTCAAGGACGACCGCCAGGCGCGCGTCCTCTTCTGGGGAATCATCGGCGCGCTCCTGATGCGCGGCGTGTTCATCCTGCTCGGCGCTGCTCTCGTCGCGAAGTTCCACTTCCTCCTCTACTTCTTCGGCGCGTTCCTCCTCTATACAGGCGTCGCGCTCATCGTGAAGAAGGACGAGAAGTCGCCGCATCCCGAGAAGAACCTCGTCGTGCGCCTGGCGTCGAAGATCATCCCGATGGACGCGCACGCCGACGAGGACCAGTTCTTCGTGAAGCGGTCGGGGAAGTGGCACGGGACGCCGCTCTTCGTCGTCCTTCTGCTCGTCGCAACGACCGACTTCGTCTTCGCGCTCGACTCGCTTCCCGCGATCCTCGGCATCACGCGCGACCCGTGGATCCTCTACACGTCGAACGCCTTCGCGATCCTCGGGATGCGCGTCCTCTACTTCCTGCTCGCCGCGCTCCTGCCCAAGTTCCGCTTCCTCAACTACGGCCTGTCGATCATCCTCGTCTTCATCGGGCTGCGGATGCTCCTCGAGAAGTGGGTTCATCTCGGGACGGAGCTCACGCTCGGGATCGTCGTGCTCGTGCTGGCGGGGTCGATGGTCGCGTCGATGGTGATACCGGAGCGGAAGTCCTAAATGGGGACATTCTGCTTTTTCTTCCAGAAATAAGGAGACAGGTACCGATTTCGCGACTCCAGGAAATCGGTACCTGTCTCCTTATTTCTGGAAGAAAAAGCAGAATGTCCCCATTTACGAGAGCGGCACCGTGAACGGCTTCGGCTTGAGCGCCTGCGTCAGCGCGTCGACGCTCGCCGCGTCCCACTGCGCGCCGCGGCGCTCCTTCATGAGACCGAGCGCGCCGTCGCGCGTCAGAGGCTTCCGCACCAGGGACGTCGTCATCGCGTCGAACGCTTCCGCGACCGCGAGGATCCGCGACGCGCGCGGGATGTCGTCGCCCTTCCTGCCGTAGTAGCCGCTGCCGTCGACGTACTCGTGGTGGTTGAGGATCGCATCGGCGACGGCTTCGTCGCGGTCGAGGGCGCGCAGGATGGCGGCGCCGCGCTCGGGGTGCGTGCGGAGGAGACGGAGCTGGCCGTCGCCGAGCGGCGTCTTCTGGCGGAGCATCTCGATCGGGAGCGCGACCTTGCCGATGTCGTGGAGCATCGCGGCCCTGAGGAGCGGCATCGCCTCGCCGTCGGTGAGGTCGAGCTCGTCGGCGATCATGGCGGCGAAGTTGGTCACCCGTTCGGCGTGGCCGGGCTCGAAGCCGTCGCGGCGGTCGGCCCAGTCGGCGACGCGGGCGGCGACCTCGAGGTAGGGGCCGGCCGGCTTCGAGGGGCGCGGCACGCGGCTGCGGAGGAGCGAGCTCAGCGCTTCGCTCCAGCGCGCCTTCTTGGTCTCGGGCTCGGCCTCGTGGTGGAGGACGACGCGACGGACGCGCACCAGGGCGTCGACGCGGCCCAGGAGCTCTTCCGACGGGAAGGGGCTCGTGATGCGATCGATGAGGCGCTCCTCGACGAACGGGTCCTGCGCCTCGTCGGTGTCGCGATGGATGAAGAGGATCGGCGGTGCCATGCCGCGACGGGTGCCGAGGGGCAGACGGAGGACCGCGTCGGTGTCGGCGACCGCCGCGACGACGACTTCCGGCGCTTCGGTGCGCTCGGCCTCGAGCAGCTTGTGGAGATCCTTGACCGTCGCGACGCGGTGGCCGTCGTGGCCGAGGATCTCGCGGATCCCTCCGGTGCGCTCCCGATCGTCCCCGACGAGCAGCAGATTCGCCACGGCCTTCCCTCCCCCAGGGAAATCTAGGGTCCGGTTCCGGGAATGTCACCCCAAGATGGGGTGGGGCGCAGGGGCCCGATTTGGTAACCTCGATGACAATCCGATCGGAGGTGGACCGTGCCTTCAGTTGCCGTATGGATCTTGGTCGCGCTCGCCGCGGTCGTGGTGGCGGCGGTCGTTCCGGCGCTCATCCAGTTGCGCCGGACGCTCATGACCGCCGAGCGAACCCTCGAGTCGACCGGCAAGCGCGTGGACGAGACCCTCGTCCAGCTCGCGGCGACCCTGGAGCGGGTCAACCGCGCCTCGGCCGAGCTGGAGAAAGGGGTCCACCGCGTCTCGGGGCTCCTCGAGAGCCTCGGCACCGCGGGGGATGCCCTCATGAACATTCGCGCCTCGATCGGCCGCGTCGCCGCGGTCGGCGCGGTGGTCGCCGAAGCCGTCTCCGGACCGTTCCGGTCGCTCTTCGGGAAGCGCCGGGAGCACCGCCACGGTCACGACGGCGAGCCGCGTCCCGATGACGCTTCACGTCCGAAGACCGAGGAGATCATCCGATGAGCGATTCATTGAACGAGCGGGTGTATGCGACCTCCGGGATGTCGGGAGCGACGGTGCTCTTGGCGTTCCTCGCCGGCGCCGCGGTCGGAGCGGTCGCGGTACTCCTGACGACGCCGAAGACCGGATCCGAGATGCGCGCGACGCTTCGGGACTGGGCGAAGAGCTTCGGCGACGGCGAAGAGCGCGACGTCGAAGCCCGCAGCTAGGCGCCGCGCGTCAGCACGTCGTCCATGAACGACAGAGCGGCCTCGCCGGCCCAGTAGCGGGGCCGCGCGGCACGCCAGTAGCCGCAGTGCCCGCCGCCCCGCGGGTGAGCGAAGACGACGCGCCGCGCGCCGGCGCGGAACGGCTCGAACGCGCCGACGGGAACGAACGGATCGTCGTCCGAGGACAGCACGAGCGCCGGTCGTGCGACGGCGGCGAGCCGCGGCCCGGCGCTCGCCCCGGCGTAGTAATCGGCGGCCGACGCGTAGCCTGCGTCCGGGGCGGTGAAGGCGTCGTCGAACCCGCGGACGCCGCGCGGGATCCGGCGAGGGCCGGGGACGTCGCGCACGCGCCGCAAGCGCTTCAGCTGCGTCCACAGCTTGCGGGTGAAGTAGGCGTGGTAGAGGCGGTTCGACGGCCGCTCGAGCGCCGCGATGCAGGCCGCGAGATCGACCGGGGGGTTGACGCCGACGATCGCGTCCGCGAGGCAGCTCCCGCCCGCCATGCCCGCGTACTTGAGGGCGATGTTCCCTCCCAGCGAGAAGCCGACGAGGCCGTACGGGCGGGGTAGGCCGCGACGGTCGAGCGCCGCGAGCACCGCCCCGGCGTCGTCCGACTGCCCGGCGTTGTACAGGGTCGACGCGAGCGCTTCGGTTCCCCCGCAGGTCCGGAGGTTGACGCGCGCCACGGCCCAGCCGCGGGCGAGCGCCAACGCTCCCGTCCGCCGCATGTAGCCCGACTCCGCGGAGCCGCCGAGTCCGTGGAGGAGCACGAGCGTCCCGATCGGGTGCGCCGGCTTGTGGAGGAGGACGCGCACGGCACTCCCCGGCGCCACCGGCACGTCGAGCGTCTCGGCCCTCCCGCGGATCGGGCGCGCGGGGAGGAGCGAGGGAAGGATCGTCTGGCCGTGGCGGCCGCGCAGCCAGAAGGCAGGCCGGAACTCGGGAAGAGGGGACAGCTTCCGAAACTCGGCGTTCGGAGTTTCGGAAGCTGTCCCCTCTTCGCTCCCCGTCACGGGCAGCGGCGCGCGATCAGAACCGTCACGTCGTCGGCGGCGGGGGCGCCAGCGGCCCACGCGAGGATGCGCGCCTTGATCTCGGCGACGAGCCGCGCCGCGCCGTCGCCGGCGTGCGAGACGACGAGCTTCGCCAGGCGGTCCTCGCCGAACTCCTCGCCCGACGGGTCCTGCTCTTCGGTGACGCCGTCGGAGAAGAGCGTGAGCACGTCGCCCGGCTCGAGACGGACCTTCTTCACGTCGTAGCCGAGGTCGGGGAAGATCCCGAGGATCGTCCCGCAGCTCGGCAGGCGCTCGATCGTGCCGCCGTTCCGTATCAGGAGCGGCGGGTTGTGCCCGGCGTTGCAGTAGGTCATCTCGCCGGTCTTCGAGTCGAGCAGGCCGAAGAAGAGGCTGACGAACCGGTTCTTCGGGAAGTTCGCGGCGACGACTCGATCGAGCCGCGACATCAGGAGCGGGATGTCTTCCGGCGGATCGGTGAGAAGGACCTGGACGCCTCCCTTGAGCGCGGTCATCAGAAGCGCCGCCGGCATCCCCTTGCCGCTGACGTCGCCGAGGACGAGGCCGATCCGGCCGTCCAGGTACGGAAAGTAGTCGAAGTAGTCGCCACCGACGGTGCGGCACGGCAGATTGTGACCGGCCAGCTCGAACCCCGGGACCACCGGCGCTTCGAGCGGCAGCAGGCGCTGCTGGATGACCGCCGCCTGCTCGAGGTCTCGCGATTGGATCCGCTCCTGCGCTTCAACCAAGGCAAGCCGCTGCTGCTCGATGCGGATCGCGGCGACGTTCGCGAGCACGGTGAGCAAGTCGAGATCGTCCGGGGTGAACGGACGCGCGAACGAACGCGAGTCGACGTTGATGAGCCCGATCACGCGGTCGTTCGTCTGGAGCGGCACCGCCATGACGCTCTGGATCTGCTGGCCGACGATGCTGTCCCGCGCCTTGAACGCCTCGTCGAGCGCCGTGTCGCGAACGAGGAGCGACGCCCGGTCGCGGAGCACGCGGTCCCGGACGGTGGAGCTGATGCGGAACCCCTCGCCGCGGACCGAGCGCGCGACGAGATCTTCGCCTTCGAGGGTCATGAGAACGCCGCGCTCGGCGCCGACCGCCTGGATCGAGAGGTCGAGGATCAGCTCGAACAGCTCGTCGAGAGGACGGTGCCCGGCCAGCTCGCGCCCCGCGCGGATGAGCGCGGCGACACCCGGGTGGTCGAGCGGGAGGCCCTTGCGCTCGCGGTCCATCGGCGTCGGCGTCTTCGCCGTCCCGGGCATCGTGTTCTCGCGCGAGAGCACGCCACGGAGGCTCGTCATGACCGTGGCGCGCAGCGGGCCCTCGTCGCCGCCGGGAACGAACTCGACCGGCCCCGTCGACGACTTCGTTCCCCCGAAGACGAGGACGAGCTGGCCGGCGCCGATCCGGTCGCCGGCGGAGAGACGGGTCTTTCCCTCGACGCGGCGGCCGTTGATCGTCGTCCGGTTCTTGGCTCCCAGGTCCTCGACGTACCAGCCGTCCCCCGCCTGCTCGAGGACGAGGTGGTGGCGCGATAGGCTCATGTCGCTCGGGAACGACAGGTCGTTGTCGCTCGACCGCCCGATCCGCAATTTGTCGCGGTCGAGGACCACTTGCCGGGTCGCACCACCCGGCTCGAGCACCGAGATCTCTTGCATACGAGGGCTCCGTCGATGGCTCGCTAGAATACACCCGTGCGTTGGTTGCGCCTTGCGTACAAGGTCCCCGGGGCCATCGCCGCCACGGCCCTCTTCGCGGTCATGACCCCGACCGTGCGCTTTCTGACGCGCCGCGATAGCGGTGCCGTGCTCCGCGTCGGAGCCCGCGTCTGCCACGGCTGGGGCCGCTCGATGTGCGCGATTCTGAGCGTGAGGCGGGAGGTGCGGGGCACCGTCCCCGACGGCGGCGTCTACCTCGTGGCGTCGAACCACCTGTCCTACCTGGACATCTTCGTGCTCGGCTCGCTCTACCCGAGCACCTTCCTGGCGAAGCGCGAGATCGCCCGCTGGCCGTTCTTCGGCTGGGTCGCGCGCGGCGCGGGGACCCTGTTCGTCGACCGCGACCAGCCCAAGGACGTCGTCCGCGCGGGCCGCGAGATAGCGGAGCGGTTGTCGGCCGGGATTCCGATGACGATCTTCCCCGAGGGACGCAGCTCCCCCGGCAAGGACGTCCTCCCCTTCCAGCCGGCGCTGTTCGAGCCCGCCGCGCGCGCTGCCATCCCGTGCTGGGCCGTGTCGATCACCTACGAGACGCCCGGCACCGACGCGTCACCCGCGCGCACCGTCTGCTGGTACGACAGCGAGAACTTCGTCGTCCACTTCAAGCGGCTCGTCGCGCTCAGGGAGATCGTCGCGACCGTGACGTTCACCGGGCCGCCGATCATCTCGGACGATCGCAAAGTACTGGCGCGCGAGCTGTGGCAGAAGACGTCGGCGAGCTTCGAGCCTGTGAGGCAGGCGGAGGAAGAGGGCACAGCTTCCGAAACCCTCGTCTGAGAGTTTCGGAAGCTGTCCCCTCTTCAATCCTTAGCGGGCTCCCAGATTTCCGCGCCCGCCATGTCCCAGGGAAGGCGGTGCTCGTCGGTCTTCCCTTTCTCCGGAGAGAAGTGGACGTCGGTCATGTAGAGAAGATGGGCGGTCCCGTCGCCGATGTTCTTGCAGCCATGCGCGACACCCGGCGGGATCGCGACCAGGACCGAGCGGCCGCCGCCGAGGACGATCTTGAGCGCGCGCTTCGCCGTCTTCGATCCGTCGCGAACGTCGACGAGGACGAGCAGCACGCGATCCTCGGGAGGCACGAACCAGACGTCGCGCTGCGTCATGTGCACGTGAAACGCTTTGACGATCCCGGGATCGAGGGTGCTGAAATTGACCTGGCGCACCTTGAAGGCGTCGAGCCCCTTCTGGAACGTGCCGTCCTCCGCGAGGCGGGTCAGCTCGGTCATCGAGCCGCCGTGATCGACGAAGCGCTGGAGCGGCACGACCTGGACGCCCTCGATCGCGCGCGCGTAGTCCTGCTCGGTGACGGCGGGTACGACTTCCGGGATGAGCTTCATGGGCCGCACACTCTACCGCAATGGCCGTTCGGCGCGTTGGCCTCTATGATCGCGGTGTGAGCGACGTCCCGCAGATCCCGGAAACGAGCGCGCCGCCGGCCTCCGTCCGCGGGTCGCGCTGGGCGATCCAGATCGCCACCGTCGCCGGGATCCCGATCCGCATCCACCTGACGTTCCTGCTGCTCCTCGTCTACTTCGGCATGTCCGCCGCCGCGATGAGCCGCAACGTCCCGCGCGAGATCGTCTTCCTCATCGTGCTCTTCGCGTGCGTGCTCCTCCACGAGCTCGGGCACGCGCTCGCGGCGCTGCGCTTCGGTGTCAAGACGAGCGAGATCGTGCTCTACCCTTTCGGCGGGATCGCACGCCTCCAGCACATCCCCGGCGGCCTGGCGGAGCTCCTGATCGCGATCGCCGGACCGCTCGTCAACGTCGCGATCGCCGCGGCGTGCGTGGCCGGGCTCTTCGCGCTCCACGTTCCCCACCCGCTCCGGCAAGCGATGCCGTGGGAGAACACCGGGCTCGTGCAGAAGCTCCTCTGGGCGAATGCGTGGCTCGTCGTCTTCAATTTGATTCCGGCGTTCCCGATGGACGGCGGCCGCGTGCTGCGCGCGCTCCTCGCGATCGGGCTCGGGCAGACGACGGCGACGCGGATCGCGGCGCTCGTGGGGCAGCTCATCGCGGGGGTCTTCGTCGTCGCCGGGCTCTTTACCGCGAACTACCTCCTCGCGTTCATCGGGCTCTTCGTCTTCCTCGGCGCGAGCCAGGAGGTCGCGTTCCAGACGAGCCGCAGCGCGGTCGAGGGCCGGACGGCCCGCGAAGCGATGATCACCCGGTTCGAGACCTTGGCGCCGCAGGACACGCTCGGGCGCGCGGCCGACCTGCTCCTGGCGACGCACCAGCACGACTTCCCGGTGCTCGACGCGTGGAACCGGATCGCCGGGATGATGCCGCGCGCGAAGCTCCTCGAGGGGCTCGCGCGCTCCGGACGCGACGCGGCGGTCCTCGAGGTCATGCAGCGCGACCCGGTGACGGTGGCGCCCGAGACCGATCTCGAGTCGGTGCTCCAGGCGCTTCAGGGCGATCCGGGGCGGCCCCTCCTCGTGGTCGAGAACGGCGCGCTCCGCGGGATGATCACGTTCGAGAACCTCGCCGAGTTCATCGTGCTGTCGCGCCAGATCCCGCGGCGGCCTCAGCAGGCCTGATCGCGTAGGCGACGAAGCCCGCCGCCAGCATCGCCGCCCCCGCGAGCGCCTGGACCGGGCGCTCCTGCACCACGCGCACCGTGACGACCGCCGCCGTGACGAGGACGACCGCCGGTGCGGTGAGCCCGAGGGGCGCGCGCCAGGCTTCGGCCTCCCCCACAGCGCGGCGCCGGAGACGGACGAGCGCGACCGCGGCGAGCGCGTAGAAAATCCAGACGCTGAACGCGAAGTACGCGAGCAGGCCGCGGAACGACGCGACCGCGACGTAGAGCGCCGAGACCGCGGCGACCGCGAGCGTCGCGCGGAGCGGTGTCCCCCGGCGCGCGTCGGACGGCGCCAAGGCGGGCAAGATCGCGCCGCTCTGCGCCATCGCCTGCGCGAGACGCGACACCACGAGGAGGACGCCGAGCATCGAGCCGAACGTGCTCACGACGACGAGCGTGGAGACAAGGCGGCCCGCCCCACCCGCGGCCGCCTCGAGAGGCCGCGCGGATGCCGCCGCCGCTCCGCCGAGGGAACGCATGACCGCCGCCTGCACCAGGGCGTAGACGAGGACGAGAAGACCGGTGCCGATGAGGACCGCGCGCCCGATCGTGCGCTTCGGGTTCTCGATCTCGCCGGCGACGAGCGTGATGTCGGACCAGCCTTCATAGGTCCAGAGGAGGAGGATGAGCGCGGAGAGCGTCCCGGTGGGAAGGGAGGCCGATGGGGCGGCGGGAGGCGCGCTCCATGCGATGACCGCAACGATCGCCAGCGCCGACACTTTGATCGCCGTCAGCCACCGCTGCGCCAGAGGGCCCGCGCGGAGGCCGGCTGCGTTGACCGCGGCGGCCACGGCGATCGCGGCGAGCGCGATCGCCTTCCCTCCTCCGCAGTACGAGGCGAACACCAGCGCGATCGCGGCGATCGAGGCGGGATAGGTCACGAAGATCGCCGCCCAGCCGCCCACGAACGCGATGCCGGGGCCGAACGCCTCGCGCTGGAAGGCGAAGAAGCCGCCGTTCGCCGGGACGCGCGACGCGCACTCGGCGTAGCAGCAGGCGCCGCACGCGGCGACGAGACCGCCCGCGGCCCACAGGAGCACGGCGCGCGGGATCGTCGGCGCCGCGGCGGCGACCGCCGCCGGCGCGGCGAAGATTCCCGAGCCGAGGATGATCCCGGCGTAGAGAGCGATGGCGTCCGTCAGGCCGAGGTGGCGGGGCGGCGGCGCGCCCCCGCTCAATCGAGGTAGGTGTACTGGGAGAGCCGCGAGGCGTAGGCGTCGAGGAAGGCGGAGGCCTCTTCGCCGGACATCTCGCCGCGCCGCGTGCGCTCGCCGAGCTGCGCCTTGACCGACTCCGTCAGCTCGGCCACGTCGTAGCCGAAGCAGGCGAGCGTCTCGCCCGCCGCCTCGCCGCGATGGACGTCGGTGACGACCGGCGCGCCCTTGGGGCCGAGGATGACCTGCGCCTCGTGGACGCGGCCGAAGAGGTTGTGCATGTCGCCCATCGTGTCCTGGTAGGCGCCGACGAGGACGAAGGCGAGGTAGTACGGCTCGCCGGAGCGCAGGGCGTGGACCTCGAGCGCGTCCTTGATGTCCTTCAGGTCGACGAACTTCTCGACCTCGCCGTCGGAGTCGCAGGTGATGTCGGCGAGGGTCGCCTTGTGCGTCGGCAGCTCGTTCAGGCGGTGGATCGGGATGATCGGGAAGAGCTGATCGAGCGCCCAGTGATCGGGGACCGACTGGAAGACGGAGAAGTTGCAGATGTACTTGTCGTGGAGCCGGTTCTCGAGCTCCTGGAACTCGTCGGCGACGAACTTCGCCGACTTCGAGTAGCGGACGGCCTTCGTGGCGACCTCGCGGAAGAGCATCTCGCCCTTGGCGCGCTCCTCGAGGCCGAGCATGCCGAGGTTGAAGAGCGAGTACATCTGATCGCGGTACTCGATCGCGTCGTGGTAGAACTCGCGGTAGTTCTTGACCGAGATCTTCTTCGCCGCGTCGGCGAGATCCTGGACGATCTGGGCCTCGCGCCCGGAAAGCGGCGGCGGATCGGGCTCCTGGCCCGAGATCGCGGCCCGGACGTCGGTGATCATCATCGCGTGGTAGGCGACGAGCATGCGCCCGGACTCCGAGACGATCCGCGGCGGCGGGACGTGCTCCTCGTCGCAGACCTCCTGGATGCCGAACACGACGTCGTTCGCGTACTCCTGCACCGTGTAGTTGACCGAGGCGTCGGACGACGTCTTCGAGCCGTCGTAGTCGATGCCGAGCCCGCCGCCGACGTCGAGGTAGGAGATGTCGGCGCCGAGCTTCCTGACCTTCGCGTAGATGCGCGCCGCCTCACGGACGGCGTTCTTGACGCGGCGGATCTCGGTGATCTGGCTGCCGATGTGGAAGTGGAGGAGGGCGAGCTGCGGGCGCAGGCCGCTCGCCGTGAGCTTCTCGAGCGCGCGCAGGAGCTGCAAGGTCGTCAGGCCGAACTTCGACGTGAACCCTCCCGACTTCTCCCACATCCCCGAGCCCTTGGCCTGGAGGCGGATGCGGAAGCCGATCTTGAAGAGCACCGGCTCGCGTGACGCCATCTCGAGGATCTGCTCGACCTCGAACGGCTTCTCGATGACCACGATGACGTTCTTCCCGAGGCGCGTCGCCTGGCTCGCCATCGAGAGGTAGTCGGGATCCTTGAAGCCGTTGCAGACAACGACCGCGTCGGGCGAGAGCTCCATCCCGATCGCGGCGAGGAGCTCCGGCCGGCTCCCGACCTCGAGACCGAGCCCCGCGCCCCATCCCGACTTCACGAGCCCTTGCACGACCGAGCGCTGCTGGTTGACCTTGATGGGGAAGACCGGATGGAAGCGCTCGCGGTAGTTGTACTCGCGGATCGCATTCGCGAAGCTCGACGCGAGCTCGTTGACCTGCCCCTCGAGGAGCTGCGGGAAGCGGAGGAGGAGCGGCGTCTTCACGCCGCGCTTCGCCAGGTCCTCGACGACGCGGAAGACGTCGATCGCCTTCGCCGGCTCGCGCGTCGGCGTCACGAGGAGGTGGCCGTCCTCGCCGATCGCGAGGTAGCCGTTCCCCCAGCCGTCGATCCCGTAGAGGTTGACGGCGTCGTCGGTGGTGAAGCGGTCGGTGAAGGAGACGTTCATCGAGTTTGGGATTATAGGACCCTCATTGGGGCGGGCAAGGCCTCGCGCTACAGTTTCGTGATGCTCTCTCCCCGTCTGGCCGCCCTCGCGGCGGCGATCGCCCCCGGCAGCCGCGTCGCCGACGTCGGGAGCGACCACGGCCTCCTCCCCCTCTGGCTCGCGCGCACCGGGCGGGCGGCGTTCTGCCTCGTGACCGAGAAGACCGAGGCGCTCCTCGAGCGCGTGGAGCGGCCGCCGGCGCAGGCGCCGT
>DASUCV010000017.1:0-155000 GCA_036275915.1 Candidatus Polarisedimenticolaceae bacterium
GCTGCACGAGGGTCGCGAGCGTCGCGGACGAGGCCGCCACCGGGTAGACGTTCTGGTCGACGGCGTACGACTCGACCGCGGTGCCGATCGAGCGCATGTCGGCCATCGTCCGCTTCTGCTTGCCGCGGTCGATCGCGTTCAGGAGGTTCGGGATCGCGATCGCGGCGATGATGCCGATGATCGCGACGACGATCAGAAGCTCGATCAGCGTGAAACCCTTCTGGCTCTTTCTCATCACTCTTGTTCTCCCATTGTCAGGACCCCACGGCGTATTCAGCAACCGCGGTGCCAGCGGCTTCTCGCTCTCCCGAACGGCACCTCGAACCTGAACAATCCTGAAACGAAGGCACAATTGTGACGGAGGTTCTTACGGCTCGCCAGCATGTCGGGGTCGCGAGGTGACATCGGCTTACACCGCGCGGGGCCGGATGTGACGTTCATCGGCACTCTCGCCGGATTCCTCCTGGGTCGCGAGATCCTCGGCGGCGGCTTCGATCGTTCCGGGCTCGGCCCGCGTCAGCCCGTATTTCTTCGCAAAATAGCGGAACGAGCGGAACGTCATGCCCAGGAGCTCCGCCGCCCGGGTCTGCACTTGATGGGCACGCTCCATCGCTTCGGCCATGTACCGGCGGCGCAGATCTTCGAGGTGGGCCTCGAGATCGATCCCGGACTCGGGCAGGACGACGTCGATCTCACCGCGACCCGAGCCGCCGCGCATCTCGCGGGGGAGGCTGTCGGTATGGATGAGGTCGGTCGGCTCGAGCGCGACCGCCCGCTCGATGACGTTTTCGAGCTCGCGGACGTTTCCCGGCCACCGGTAGGCCTCGAGGCAATCCATCGCTTCCTCGGAGATGCCCGCCGCCCCCTTGCCGATGGCGGCGCGGCATTTGGCGAGGAAATGCTCGGCGAGCGCGGGGATGTCCTCGGGCTTCTCGCGAAGCGCCGGCATCCGGATGGGGATCACGTTGATCCGGTAGAACAGGTCCTCGCGGAACGACTTCTCGCGGACCATCTTCTCCAGGTCCTGGTTCGTCGCCGTGATGACGCGCACGTCGACCGGGATCTCCTCCGTTCCGCCGACGCGGCGGATCGTGCGTTCCTGCAGCACGCGGAGCAGCTTGATCTGCATCGCGGGGGTCGTCTCGCCGATTTCGTCGAGGAAAATCGTGCCGCCGCTCGCGACCTCGAAGAGTCCCTTCTTCGTCGCGACCGCGCCGGTGAACGAGCCCTTCATATGGCCGAACAGCTCGCTCTCGAGCAGCTCGTCGGGAAGGGCGCCGCAGTTGATCGCCATGAACGGGCGGTCGCCGTGGCCGCTGTTGTAGTGGACCGCGCGCGCGATGAGCTCCTTGCCGGTGCCGGACTCGCCGGAGATCATGACCGTGCTGCCGGTGCCGGCGACCCGCTCGATGAGCTGGAAGATCGCCTGCATCTTGCCGCTGCGGCCGATGAGGCCCTCGAAACGGTAGCGTCCCGCGAGCTCGGCCTTGAGGCCTTGGTTCTCCGACTTCAGGTCGGCGTTCTCGCTCGCGATCCGCTTCTGGTCGATCGTCTTCCGGACGACGACCTTCATCTCGTCGAGATCGAAAGGCTTCTCGACGTAGTAGGCCGCCCCCTCGTTGAGCGCCTCGATCGCCGTCTCCTTGGAGCCGTACGCCGTCATGAGGATGACGGAGGAGTCGGGCACCGTCCGCCGCGCGTGCCTCAAGAGCTCGAGACCGGTCATGCCCGGCATCGACACGTCGGTGACGATGAGATCGTAGGCGGGATCCTTCGCCAGCCGGGAGACCGCCTGCGTCCCGCTGTCGGCCGTCTCCACGGAGTAACCTTCCTTGCGGAGCATGAGCGAGAGGAGATCGCGCATGCTCTTCTCGTCTTCGACCACGAGCACCCTGTTCACGCCTCGATCCCTCCCGCCGCCGTGAGCGGCGCCTCGACCTCGTCCACGGCGCTGCCGCGCCGCTTCGGGACGGTGACGCTCACCGTCGTGCCCCGCCCCGGCGTGGACTCGACGGCGATCCGGCCGCCGTGCTCTTCGACGAGACGATAGACAATCGCGGCACCGAGGCCGGTGCCCTCGTCGAAGGCGCTGCGGAACGGCTGGAAGTATCCCTCGCGGGTCCTCTCGTCCATGCCCACCCCTTCGTCGGCGAACGCCACCGTGATCTCGTTCCGGGCGTCGTCCTCGGCGACCGTGATGGTGAGGGCGCCCCCCTGCGGCATCGCCTTGAGCGCGTTCGTCGAGAGGTTCCAGAACACCTGTTTCATCCGGTTCGGGTCGACATCGCAGCGGAGCGACGCACTCGCGTACCGCGTCTCGAGCCGGTGCGCGCCCGTGAACTCCCGGCTCTTGCGCAGGAGCTTCAGATGATCCTCGAGGAGGCGGACGACGTCGGCCCGCTGCGGCGCGAACCGTCCGGGCCGCGCGAACGTCAGGAAGTCGCGGATCGCCTGATCGAGCCGCTGGGATTCCCGGAGAATGATGTCCATCAGCTCGAGCGTTTCACCCGAGGGACGGAGATCGCCTTTCAGGTACTGGACCGACCCGCTGATCGCGGCCAGGGGGTTCCTGAGCTCGTGCGCCATCCCAGCCGCCATCTGCCCGAGCGCCGCCATGCGCTCCTTGAGACGCATCTGCTGCTCCGCGGCATAGAGCTCGGTCAGATCCTGGAACGTGAAGATGTAGCCGAGCGGAAGGCCGTCGCGATCTTTCAGGTTCGAGACCGCGATCCCGAGGAAGATGCGGGAGCCTTCCGGTCCCCCGGTGTAGCGCTCGAACCGATGGCGGCGCGAGGCGCCGAGTGCCTCGTCGGCGGCCTTGCGCCACGCCGGATCGAGCCCGAGGAGCGAGGCGATCGGCGCCCCGAGGACGTTGCCCTGGGAGCGGCCGATGATCTCGGCGCCTCCGCGGTTCATGAAATTGACGATGCCCTCGAGATCGGTCGTGATGAGACCGCTGTGGATCGACTCGATGATGTTCTCGTTCAGGGCCGTCAGGCGTGCGACCGACGCGTCCCGCGCGTCGAGCTCGGTCGACTGGCGCTGGACGCGCTCCGCGAGATACGAGGACAGGAGCGCGACCGCGACGAACGAGAAGGCGTGGACGATGAGGAAGTACGAGGTTCGCCACGGCTCGGCCGGCTCGATCGGGCCCAGGAAGCGTCCGACCCCGAGGAGGCCTCCGTCGTGGAGCACGAGCGCCGCATAGAAGGCGAAGCAGACGCCGGCGATCGTGAGACCGCCGCGCCGGAGGAGGAGCATCGACGCGACCGCGATCGGCAGGAGGTAGAGGAACGACATCGGGCTGTCGATCCCCCCGGTGATCCGGACGAAGGCCGTCACGACGAGCGCGTCGCCCACGATCTGGAGATAGATGAACGGAAGCGTCCCCTTCATCCAGCGATCGAGGACCGCGTAGGCGAGGACCATCCCGTAGGCCCCCGCACTGAGCACGAACAGGGGACGGACGGTCTGGCCGGGTTTGAGCGCGAGCTCGATGGCGAACGCCGCGATGAGGAGGGTGGTCACCGTGACCACCCGGAGGATCATGAGGCGCCGCAGCTGCCGTTCGAGCTCGATAGGGTTCATGATGGGGCGGGCGGGGGCGTCGCCGCCCCCGCCCTCTCCGGCGGACGATCAGTTGATCTTGTTGATGAGGTCGAACATCGGCATGTACATCGAGATCACGATACCGCCGATGACGACGCCGAGGAAGCAGATCATGATCGGCTCGAGGAGCGCGAGCAGATTGGCCGTCGCCTCGTCGACCTCGTCCTCGTAGAAATCCGCGATCTTGTTGAGCATCGTCTCGAGCGCGCCGGTCTGCTCGCCGACGGCGACCATCTGGACGACCATCGGGGGGAACACGTCGTGGCCGCGGAGCGGCTCGGCGATCGTCTTGCCCTCCTCGATGCTCTTGCGCGTCGCCATGATGGCATCCTCGACGATGGCGTTCCCGGCGGTGCGCGCCGTGATCTCGAGGCCGTCCAGGATCGGAACGCCGGACGACACGAGCGTTCCGAGCGTGCGGCAGAAGCGCGCGACCGCGATCTTCTTCAAGACCTGGCCGAGGACTGGGAGCTTGAGGAGGATCTTGTCGAGGACGCGCTTGCCCTGATAGGTCTTGTGATAGCGGAAGATGGCGTAGCACCCGAGGCCGATCATGAGGAACACGAGCCACCACCACGCCCCGATGAACTTGGAGAGCGCGATCGTGATGCGGGTCGGGAGCGGGAGCTGGGCGCCGAGTCCTGCGAACAGGGTCGCGAACGTCGGAATGACCTTCCAGAGGATGATCCAGACGACCGCGATGGCGATCGTGATGACCGCGACCGGGTAGACCATCGCGGAGCGCACGGCCGACCGGAGCTTGACGATCTTCTCGATGTACTGCGACAGGCGCTGCAGGATCGTGTCGAGAATACCGCCGGCCTCGCCGGCGGCGACCATGTTGCAGTAGAGGTCGTCGAACGCCTTCGGGTGCTTGCGGAGCGCGTCGGCGAGTGTCGCGCCGGACTCGACGTCCTGGCGCACCTCGAACAGGATCTTCTGGAAGACGCGATTCTCCTGCTGGCTCCCCAGGATCTCGAGGCACTGGACGAGCGGCAGGCCCGCGTCGATCATGACCGAGAACTGCCGGGTGAAGATCGCGATCTCTTTCCGCGAGATGCTCCCGCCCATCTTGGGCAGGGCGAACTCCTTCCCCTTCTCGGTCACCCCGGTCACCATGATCTGCTGCTTGCGCAGCACGGCGATCACGGCGTCCTTGTTGTCCGCGACGAGGACCCCTTCCTGCATCTTCCCGGCGCGCGTGCGGCCTTTCCACGCGAAATTCGGCATCGGTCGTCCTCCTCCCTGTCCTATCGCTTACCGGCGCTCGGGCGGCCGGCGGCCGCCGGCGGCGCCTGCTGCGGCCGGCTGGTTGATGAGGCCCGCGCCCCGGTTGATCATGTCCTGCAGCTCATCGGGGTGCGACGACATCGAGACGGCCAGCTGGAGCGTGATCTGCTTCTTGAAGTAGAGCGTCGCGAGCGACTGGTTGAACGTTTGCATCCCGTACTGCGCCTGGCCGGTCTGCATCGCCGAGTAGATCTGGTGGACCTTGTCCTCGCGGATGAGGTTCCGGATCGCGGAGTTCGGCACGAGGATCTCGAGCGCCAGCGCGCGGCCGTGGCCCGTCGCGCGCGGGAGCAGCGACTGGCAGAGGATGCCTTCGAGCACGAACGAGAGCTGCGCGCGGATCTGCGACTGCTGGTGAGCCGGAAAGACGTCGATGATGCGGTTGATCGTCTGGGCCGCGGAGTTCGTGTGCAGCGTCGCGAACGTGAGGTGGCCCGTCTCGGCGATGCGGAGCGCCGACTCGATCGTCTCGAGGTCGCGCATTTCGCCGATGAGCACGACGTCGGGGTCCTGGCGGAGGACCGACCGGAGCGCGTTCGCGAACGAGTGGGTGTCGGCGTGCAGCTCACGCTGGTTGACGAGGCACTTCTGGTGTGCGTGAAGATACTCGATCGGGTCCTCGATCGTGACGATGTGCTCGTGGCGCTCCTTGTTGACCTTGTCGAGCATCGCCGCGAGCGTCGTCGTCTTCCCGGAGCCCGTCGGCCCCGTGACGAGGATCAGGCCGCGGGGGCGCTCGCAGAGGTTGGCGACGACGTCGGGAAGGCCCAGGTCCTTGAAATTCCGCATCTCCCACGGGATGGTGCGGAACGCGCCGGCGACGGCGCCCCTCTGGAAGAACACGTTGGCGCGAAACCGCGCGAGCCCCTTGACGCCGAACGAGAAGTCGACCTCGAGCGTCTCCTCGAGGCGGTGCTTCTGGTTGTCCGTGAGCACGCTGTAGACGACCTGCTTCGTTTCCGCGGCGGTCATCGGCGGGAGCTGGAGGGGGACCATCTTGCCGTCGATCCGGATCTGCGGCGGCGAGTTCGTGGTGATGTGGAGGTCGGTCCCGCTCTGGTCCACGAGCGTCTTCAAGAGCTGGTGCATCGTCACGGACATCGCTGTCTCCTTGTCTAGAGCACGGTCTCGCGGACGACTTCCTCGACGCTCGTCTGGCCGTCCTTGAGCTTTTGGAGGCCCGACATGCGGAGCGTGATCATTCCCTCTTCCATCGCCTTCCTCCGGAGCTCCATCGCGGAAGCGCCCGAGAGGATCAGCTCGCGCAGCTCGTCACTGATCTCCATGACCTCGAAGAGCCCGACGCGGCCGCGGTAGCCGGTGTTGTTGCAGTTCGGGCAACCGCGCCCCTTGAGGAGCCGCACCTTGCTCGCCTCGTCGACGGAGAATCCGATGTCGACGAGCGCCTGCGCCGGGACCTGGATCTCTTCCTTGCAGTCCTTGCAGATCCGGCGCACGAGACGCTGGGCGCAGATCAGGTTGACCGAGGTCGCGACGAGGAACGGCTCGATGCCCATGTTCATGAGCCGGTTGATCGTCGAGGGCGCATCGTTCGTGTGAAGCGTCGAGAGGACGAGGTGGCCCGTGAGCGCGGCCTTGACCGCGATCTCGGCGGTTTCGAAGTCGCGGATCTCGCCGACGAGGATGATGTTCGGGTCCTGGCGCAGGAAGGCGCGCAAGGACGCGGCGAAGTTGAGGCCGATCTGCTCCTTCATCTGCACCTGGTTGATGCCGTGCAGGTTGAATTCGACCGGGTCCTCGGCGGTCATGATGTTCGTCTCCGGCGTGTTGACGCGCGCGATCGACGAGTAGAGCGTGTTCGTCTTGCCGGACCCCGTCGGTCCCGTCACGAGCACCATGCCGTAGGGCTTCAAGATCTGACGCTCGAACTTCCCGAGCGACTCGACCTCGAAGCCGAGACGCGTCATGTCGAGCACCAGGTTGTCCTTGTCGAGGAGACGCATGACGATCTTCTCGCCGAAGAGCGTCGGGAGGACGGAGACGCGGTAATCCATCTCCTTCATCTTCCCCTGGAGCTTCATCTTGATCTTGATGCGGCCGTCCTGAGGAAGGCGCTTCTCGGAGATGTCGAGCTTCGCCATGATCTTGAGGCGGCTCGTGATCGCGTCCTTCAGCTTCATCGGCGGGTGCATGATCTCGTACAGCACGCCGTCGACACGGAAGCGGACGCGGAAGTCCTTCTCGTACGGCTCGATGTGAATGTCGGAGGCGCCCTTCTTGATCGAGTCGGTGAGGATGATGTTCACCAGGCGGACGACCGGCGCTTCTTCGGAGACCTGCTCGAGCTTGTGGACATCGATCTCCTCGTCCTCTTCCATGAGCTCGAGGGCTTCGGTGTCTTGCTCGGCCATCTCGTCCATGACCTTCTTGAGCTCGAGGGCATGGGACGAGCCGTAGTACTTCTCGATCGCCTCGCGGATCGCGATCTCGCTCGCGACGACCGGCTCGACGTTGTAGCCGGTCATGAACTTGATGTCGTCCATCGCGAAGACGTTCGTCGGATCGGCCATCGAGATGGTGAGCGTCGCCCCGGTGCGGTTCACCGGGAGGACGAGGTACTTCTGCGCGACCTCGGACGGGATCAGGTTGATGACCGACTCGTCGATCTCGAAGTGGCGGAGGTTGATCGATGGAACGCCGTACTGATCGGAGAGGAGCTGCGTGATGTCGTCTTCCTTGACGAACCCGAGCTTGACGAGGTTGAACCCGAGCTTCCCCCCGCCTTTCTTCTGCGCTTCGAGTGCTTCTTGGAGCTGTGGCTGGGTGATCATCCCCGCCTTGAGGAGCATCTCTCCGAGCTTGACCGCCATGGTTGCCCCGGCCCTCCAGCTATTGAACTAACCCCAGTGTGCCTATACAAATATGTCGGCGCACATAGAACTTTGGCCGGCGCGAATCTAGGTTCCGTGAAAATTATTGTCAAGGACGCGCCCCAATTGTCAGTTCGGGGCAGCCGAGAACGCTTTTCGGGCTTGCCGGCCTAGTCGGCTTCGGCGCGCTTCGGGGCGGCGACGAAGCGCTCCATGAACCGCGTCGAGAGCCGGCCCCGGACGAAGTCTTCGTCGGTGAGGATGCGCTGCTGGAGCTTCACGTTGGTCTGGATCCCCTCGACGACGAAGGATTCGAGCGCCCGGCGCATCCGGAGGATCGCCTCGCCGCGGGTGTTCCCGTGGGCGATGACCTTCGCGATCATCGAGTCGTAGTACGGCGGGACGTATGCCTCGGCGTAGCAAGCGGTGTCGACGCGGATACCGGGCCCGCCCGGAACGTGAAAGGTGCGGATCTTTCCGGGGCTCGGCGCGAACGTGTCGGGATCTTCCGCGTTGATCCGGCACTCGACCGCGTGACCCTGGAGCTTGAGATCGTCCTGACCGAAGGAGATCGGCTCGCCGGCCGCGACGCGGAGCTGCTCCTTGATCAGGTCGATGCCGGTCACCATCTCGGTGACCGGGTGTTCGACCTGAATCCGTGTGTTCATCTCGATGAAGTAGAAGTCGCCGGTGACGTCGAGCAGGAACTCGATCGTGCCCGCGTTGACGTAGTTGACGGCGCTCGCCGCACGGAGCGCGGCCTCGGTCATCCGTGCGCGCAGGGCCTCGTCGAGCGCGGTCGACGGCGATTCCTCGAGGAGCTTCTGGTGCCGCCTCTGGATCGAGCACTCGCGCTCGAAGAGGTGGAGGAGGTTCCCGTGTGTGTCGCCGAAGACCTGCACCTCGATGTGCCGCGGCTGGACCAGGTACTTCTCCATGTACACGTCGGGGACGCCGAACGAGGCGAACGCCTCCGTGCGCGCCGCCTCGAGGAGGCGCGGCAGCTCGTCGGGCTCGGGGACGACCCGCATGCCGCGGCCGCCTCCGCCGGCCGAGGCCTTGACGAGCACCGGGTAGCCGATCCGCTCGGCGACCTCGCGCGCCTGCTCCTCCGTCTCGAGCACGCCGCCGCTGCCCGGGATCGTCGGGACGCCCACGGCGCGGACCGTGCGGATCGCCTCGGCTTTGTCCCCCATGCGCCGGATCACGTCGGGCGGAGGCCCGATGAACGTGAGGCCGACCTCGCGGCAGACCTCGGCGAAGTGCGCGTTCTCGGAGAGGAAGCCGTAGCCGGGATGAACCGCCTCGGCGCCGGTGATCTCCGCCGCCGAGAGCACCGCGGAGATGTTGAGGTAGCTCTCGCGCGACTGCGGAGGGCCGATGCAGACGTCCTCGTCGGCGAACTTGACGTGGAGCGCGTCGGCGTCGGCGGTCGAGTGCACGGCGACCGTCTTGATCCCCAGCTCTTTGCAGGCGAGGATGACCCGGAGCGCGATCTCGCCGCGGTTGGCGATGAGGATCTTCCGGAACAAGGCGTCTTCGCCCTCTAGGACGCCATCGGCCGGAGCCGGAAGAGGACCTCGCCGAACTCGACCGGCTGCCCGTTCGCGACGGGAATCTCGACGACCTCGGCGTCCATCTCGGCTTCGATCTCGTTCATGAGCTTCATCGCCTCGATGATGCAGAGGACCTGGCCCTTCTTCACGCGGCTCCCCGGCTCGACGAAAGGCGAGGCGGTCGGGCTGGGCTGCCGGAAGAACGTCCCGACGATCGGCGACTTGACGTCGACGAGGCCGGAAGCCACCGCCGGCGCGGCCGGGGACGGCGGCAACGGCGGTTGCGCCACCGCCTGGGGGGCCACCCCCATGGGCGCGGGCATCGGCAGGCTGGGAGCGTTGGCGGGCGCCGCGACGACGATCGCCGGCGGTGGAACACCGCCGCTCTTCTCCAGCTTCAGCTTGAACCCTTCCCGCTCGAGCTCGAACGTCACGAAGTTCGACTTCGAGATGAGCTCGATCAGCTCGCGCAGCTCTTTCGCGTCCAAGGTTCCCCCGGCGAATCGGCGCAGGCTATCACCCTGCGCGGGCGAGGCACAAGCGAGGGGGCGAGGCTCAGGAGAGTTCCGCGACCAGATCCGCGGCGGCGCGGCGCAGCTCCCACCGGGCGCGTCCGAGGCTGCCGCCGGCGGCGAGTGCGATCGCGAGGAGGTAATCCGGCGTCACGGCTCGCATCATGACGTGACCGTCGACGCCCCCGACGGCGACCTCCGCCGCTGCGCCCAGACCTTCCCGGTCGAACGTGGACCCGACCTTCTCGAAGAGGTCGGCCATCGACGCGGCGATGAGCTCCGGCGAGGGGGCTCCGTTCCTCGCCCGCGCCGCCACCACGACCCCGTCGCGCGCCGCCAGGACGATGCACCGGGCCCCGTCGACGCCGGTCATGACCCGGCCCAGCACCTCATCGAGCACGCCGTTCGCCCCTGCCCTTTCGGATTCTCTCGACCCACGCCTCGAGGCGCGCGGCGGCCTGCCCCTCGTCGAGGGCCCGGCGGAACGCCGGAGCCAGCGCCGCCGCCTCCGCAGGCGCGGCCGCCCGGGGCTCCGGCTCGCGCCGCTCGCGATACGTCACCGCGACGCGCCCCTCGAGCGAGGCGAGGAACGCACGCGCCTCCTCGTGGCCGGGCTGCGCGCGCAGGATCACGCGGACGATCCGTGCCGCGCCCGCCACGTCCCCCTGCGACGCGCGGAGCCTCGCGTGCGTGAGGGTCGCGAACTCTCCGTCCGGTCCCAAGGTTCCCATCACGGCTCCGAAAACAAAACGGCCCCCCCGCGGTGCGGGAGGGCCGAGGATACTCGAAACACGGAATCGGTCAGTTACAGGGCGTCGTGAGGCAGGACGTGTTGTCGCCCTGATACGTGCCGGCGTTCGCGACGCACGTGGCCTGGCTCGAGACGTTGCACGCGCCCGAGATCAAGCAGCACGCGCCGACGGGAACCGTCGCGCAGCTATTGACCAGGAGCGAGCCGCCGGTCGTCGTCGTCACGTTGTCGCCGGAGACCGTCGTGCCGCGGAATTTGAGGCTGAGCGCCGCCGAGTGCCCCGCGCGATTCCCCGCCACGAGGTCGGCCAGCCCCACCGGGGCGAACTGCGCGGTCGAGGAGCCGTTCGCCGCCACCGAGCCGCCGAGCCCCGCGCTGTAGGCCGCGACGCCGTTCCCGTCGTCCCACGTGTAGTTGATGTCGACACCCTGCATCAGGATGTCGTTGAACGGCGACTTGTCCGCCCCCGAGTTCTTCGGCTTGTTCTTGAGGGTCACGGTCGCGTTCGTGACCGTGTAGGTGCATCCCCCGCTGTTTTGATCGGCGGCGGCTGTGATCGGCGGGATCGTCAGGTTCTCGGTCTCGAGGACGACCGCCGGACCGTTACCGCTGTCGATCGCGCTGTTGCATCCCGCGATCCAGGCGCCTGCCGCGGCGAGGAGACAGCCGGCCAGGATCTTCGTCGTGTTACGCATGCGAGCCTCCGCTACCCGACCTTGACGATCTTGGGGGTGATGAAGATGAGCAACTCCCGGTTCTCGTTCGTGATGTTGCGGGTCTTGAACAGCCAGCCGAGGCCGGGGATCTTGCGGAACCACGGAACGCCCACCTCGCTCTTGCCTTCGTTGACGGTGAAGATGCCGCCGATGACCGCCGTGCCGCCGTCCGCGACGAGCACCTTCGTCTGCGCGCGCTGCGTGTTGATCGGCGGGACGTCACCGACGCGGTTGACGAAGTCCGGCGTGTTGTTCTCGACGATGACGTCCATCGCGACCGTCCCGTCGGCGGTGATCTGCGGCGTGACCGCGAGGCGGAGCGACGCCGAGACGAACTCGACGTTGATCTCGGTCGCGGTGGTGCTGACGACCGGGATGCGGACGCCCTGCTCGATCTCCGCGCGCTCGTTGTTCTGCGTCGCGATCTTCGGCGACGACAGGACGCGCGCCTGCCCTTCCGTTTCGAGGTCGGAGAGCGCGATGTCGAGCGTGAACGAGTCCAGGATGTTCCCGAACGAGAACGCCAGCGTCGACGCGGTGCCGGCGCCCGGGAGGTTCAAGCCGTACTTCGCCGACGCGTTCGCGGGGAACTGAAGGCCGGTGCCCGTCCCCTTCGACGAGTCGGCGATCGCGTTGAAGCCCCACTTGATGCCGAGGTCCTGCGAGAACGACTTCGACGTCTCGACGATGCGGGCCTCGATCATGACCTGAGGCGTCTCGGCGTCCAGGGTCGAGATGAGCTGATCGAGCGGCTGCACCTTCTTCGGGATGTCGCTGATGATGAGTGCGTTCGTGCGCTTGTCGACGATGACCTTGCCGCGGGTGGAGAGCACGCCGCCGTCGCGGATGACCTTCTCGACCTCGTCGGCCTTCGCGTAGGAGAGGGTGCGCGTCACCGTGATCGGCTCGACCTCGAGGTCCTTCGCCTCCTTGAGCTGCTTGCGGGCGGCCGCCTCCGACGCGAGCTTCGCGGTCGGCGCGATGCGGACCACGTTGTTCTCGAACTGCTTGTCGAGCCCGTTGTTCTTGAGAATGATGTCCATCGCCTGGTCCCACGGCACGTTGTCGAGGACGATCGTCACCTTGCCGTCCACCGACGGGTCGAGGACGAAGTTCAGGCCCGAGATCTCGTGGAACAGACGGAAGATCTGCTTGATGTCCGTGTCGACGAGGTTGAGCGAGATCCGCTTGCCGGAGTAGTTCGCCTTGTCGCCGATGATCGTCTTCGTCTCGAAATTCCCCGACGTCGTCGGAGCCGGCGAGAGACCGGCCGGCGGCTCGTCGGCGCGGAGCGCGGGCTTCGCCAGGAGCTTCTCGATGGCGTCCTGCGAGACGGCGCGGCTTCCGCTCGTCGCGGCGGGAGCAGCGGAAGCCGTCGGGACCGCTTCCGTCTCCTTCGTCTCGACCGGGGCGACTTCGGCCTTCGCAGCCGTGGGCGTCGCCTTCGCGACCGCTTCGCCGCCGTCGGCGGCGCCGAACGCGATCTTCAGGTCGTTGCCGGCTTGCTCGATGTGGTACGGCACGGGACGGTCGAGATCGACGACGACGCGCGAGACGGGCTCCGGCGACCGGCGGAACTGTCCGGCGCGCACGCGCAGGACCCCGCCGTCGTCGATCGGCACCTGGCTCTTGTCGACGTGGCTGACCGTGCCCTTAAGATCGACGACGAGCCGCTGCGGGTTCGTCAGCTCGAGCGTCTCGTAGGCCATCGGCCCGGAGCCGCTGAGCGTGACCACCGGACGGCCCGACGCGTCGTGCTCGACGCTGACGGTCCGGAGCTCCGCCGCCGCGGCCGGAGTCGCCGGGGGGGTGAGCGCCGGGGATTCGGATCCCGCCGTCGGCTCGGCCGTTCTCGCCTGGAAGGCGCTGCCAGCCAAGAGGAGCGCCGTCAGCGCCACCAGGGACAACTTGCCGTACTTGCTCATTGGCTCTTCTCCTCCCCTTGCGGGACCAGCCTCTTCACCACGTCCCGATAGGGTTTGATGAGTCTCGGATCGTCGACCTGCTGCCGGAACGTCACGGTGCCCGCGGCGGGATCGACCGTGATCACGCTGCCGTCGTACACCTCGTCGCCGACGTGAAGGAAGTAACCTTTGCTGTCCGTGCCCGTGACGACGGCGATGTTGCCGCCCGACGAGTCGCGCACGATGCCGGTGAGGGCCAGCTCGGCCACCATCATCCCGGCGACGCCGCGGGGACGCGGGCCGTGGGCCTTGAGCGCCGCTTCCTCGATGAGCGATCGGAACGGATCGCGCCGGCCGCCCGGATCGTAGGAGAACGTTCGCCCCGCGAGGAGATCCTCCTGCTGCCTGAGGATCGTCTCGACCGTTTGCTGGCCTTCCTTCTGCTGCGCATCCGCCTGGGCCTTCGCGTCCGGCGACGGAGCCGGGGCCTGAGCGGGCTTGTCGGCGGCCCGGGCGGGAGCGGCCCAGGCGGCGAGGGCGATGAGCGCCCCGACGGCGATCCACCAACCGAGTTGCCGCTTCACTGCTTGGCCTCCCCGGAAGCGGCCTTGTCGTCGTAGACGAACGTGGTCGCTGTGAAGGTCGCGCGGATCGTCTTGTCGCCTCCGTTGGGGAGTGCACTCATGCGGAGGTTGTCGACGTTGATGATGCGCGAGTACTTGGCGACGCGATCGAGGAAGATGCCGAGGTCGTGATAGCGGCCCACGACGTCCATCTCGATCGGGAACTCTTTGTAGAAGTCGACCGGCTTGAGGTTGCCCGGCGCGAACGTCTTGAGGCCGAGGTTCGACTGGTCGCTCATGTTCTTGATCCAGCGGAGCAGGTCGCCGGTCTCGGTGTCCGTCGGCAGGATCTGCTGGATGTCGCCGAGCTTCCTCTGGAGGCTCGCGACCTCCTGCTCGAACTCCGGCAGCTTCTGCTCGATCGCATGACCTTCGTTGATCTTGGCGTGCATGTCGTCGAGCTCGGCGCGGATCGTCTGGATCTCCTCGCCCTTCTGCTTGAGGTTGGGATAGGCGTAGTAGGCGAGGCCGACGAGCCCTGCGGCGAGCAGCAGCATCGTCAGGACCTGGCCCCAGAACGGCAGTCTTTCGAGCATCGCTTTACGCTCCTAGCTCTGGGGCGGGCGCGCCGGCGCCGCCGTGTCCGCGTCGGCCTGCGCAACGGCGTTCGCCCCGGGCGGCGCGTAGCGGCAGGTCAAGCTGAACGAGACCCCCTCGGTGATCTCGGTGGTCTTGCCGAGGACGACGTCCGTGAACTGACCGGACGCCCGGAGGTTGTCGTAGAGGTTCGAGACCGAGTTGTACGTCGTGGCCTTGCCCGAGATGACGATGGCGTTCGAGGCGGCCGTCATCGAGTCGAGCCACATGAAGTCCGGGAGGTTGCGCGACACCTGGTCGAGGATGTGGACCGGCACCGCCTGCTTCTTCTTGAGGTCGGTGATGAGCGTGATCTTCCGCTCGAGGAGCTCCTTCTGCTTCTTGAACGCCTCGGCCTTCTTCCGCACGTCCTCGAGCCGCTTCAGCTCGGCCTGGGCCTGGACCTTCTCGTTCTGGACCTTGCTGAGCTCCGCCATGCGGGCCCACGACCAGCCGAGGGCGACCAGGAAGCCGATGAGGATGATCCCGGCGAGCAGGAGGTTCTGGCTGCCGCCCATGTCGAGCTTCATCGGCGACGCGGACGGCGCCGCCTTGGCCTTCTGGGCCTTGCGCTCGGCGAGGAGGTTGATCTTGATCATCGCTTAGTCCCCCTGCTTCCGGAGGGCGAGTCCGACCGCGACCGACGCCGTCGGCGTCATCTCGTTCAGGACGTCCTGCCCTACCTCGCGCGTCGCGGGCTGGATGCGGCGGAACGGATTGAGCATCTCCACCTGCGTGTGGAGCCGTTCGCCCAAGGCCTCCTTGAGGTGGACGACCTGAGCCGACCCACCGGTGATGTAGAGCCGGTCGAGCGACTCGTCGGTCGCGGAGATCTGCTTGAAGAAGTCGAGCGTCTTCTGGATCTCGGTGCCCACGTCTTCGTTCACCGCGGCCAGGATCGGCAGCACGCGCTCGTACGGGATCCCGTCGATCTCCTCACCGCGCTTCAGGCGCTCGGCCTGCTCGGCGGAGAGGTTGAGGTCTTTCTGGATCGCGTCGGTGTACTGATTCCCGCCGACGTTGATGTCGCGCCAGTAGACCGACGTGCCGCCGTGCAGCACCGTGATCGAGCTGACCGCGGCGCCGATGTCGACGAGCGCGATGATCTGGTGCGGCTCGAACTCGTAGTTCGCCTCGAAGGCGTTCTGCATGGCGAAGGCCGCGATGTCCACCGCGATCGGCTGGAGGCCGGCCTGCGTGATGGCGCTCGTGTAGTCGCTGATCTTGTCCTTCTTCGCCGCTGCGAGGAGGACGTCCATGTTGCCTTCGCCCGAGAGCGAGGACCCGTCGAGGATCTGGTAGTCGAGGTTGACGTCGTCGATGTCGAAGGGGATGTACTGCTCGGCCTCCCAGTGGATCGACTCGGCGAGCTCCGCGGCGGTCATGACCGGCAAGCTGATCCGCTTGACGATGACCGAGTGGCCCGAGAGCGCGGTCGCCACCTGGGTGTTCTTGATCTTCAGCCTCTGGAAGAGGCGCTTGATGGTCTCGATGACCATCTGGGAGTCCATGATCGCGCCGTCGACGATTGCTTCTGCCGACAGCGACTCGGATCCCATCTTGGCGAGCTGGAAACCCCGGCCTTTCCCAAGATCCTTAAGCTCGACGACCTTGATCGAGCTGTCCCCGATGTCCAATCCGACGAGAGTCCGGCTGCGTCCGAAGAGCATATTTTCCTCGCGGCTTGCTTCCTCCCAGGGATCGGTCCCTAATCCCCCCTCCCCAGGTGGAGCTTTAACCTAAGTCACTGATTCCCGGCGAGTCAAGGAAATGCGGAAACACCCACGGGCGCTGGAGAGCGCTTTCGGACGCTTCCGAACAAGAATTTCGATCTTCATTGCCCCGCCCTCGACCTCCGTCGAACGCCGTCGTCACCGGTGACCCCCACCGGCATCGTCGGGTTTGTCCGGACCTTCCGGTTCCGGCCAAGGGGCAATATAGGAAGCGCAAACTCGAAAGCAACCCGCCGGACGCAGCCTTGACAGAAGACGGCCGCTCTTCTAGGATTTCGCGGCCTTTCTCTTCAATTCGAGGACGTCATGGCGCGCGTTTGTGATGTGTGTGGGAAGAAGACGATTTTCGGGAAGAACGTGTCCCACGCCCACAACGTGAGCTCGAGGACGTTCATGCCGAACCTTCAGCGCGTCCGCGTCCGGATCCCGGGCGGCAACGCGCGGCGCGCCCGCCTCTGCACGCGCTGCATCCGCTCGGGCTCCGTCATGAAGGCGTCGCGCTGACCCGCTAGCGCCCGACGATCCCGATCGCGTCGATCTCAACTTTCCCGTTCTTGGGAAGCCGCGAAACCTCGACCGTGACGCGTGCCGGGCGTGAGTCTCCGAAAAACGACGCGTAGACGCGGTTCATCGTCTCGAACTCACCGAGATCGGTGAGATAGACCGTCGCCTTCACGACCCGGTCGAGGGAGCTTCCCCCCGCCTCGAGGATCGCGCGCACGTTCTTGAGGACCCGTTCGGTCTGCTCGGCGACGCCCCCTTCCACGAGGATGCCGGTTTTCGGGTCGAGGGCGACCTGTCCCGACACGAACAGGAAATCCCCCGCCCTGACCCCTTGCACGTACGGGCCCACGGCCCCCGGCGCGTCCTCCGTGCTCACCGTCGTCTTGGTCATGCTCTCCCCTCAGCGCAGCATGCGCTCGACGTCCCTGACTCCCGCGATCTTCCTCACCTTCGCGATGACCTTCTCCATCTGCTGACGGTCGGAGACCGCCATGACGATCGTCACACGCGCGTCGGACCCCTCGAAGGTCTTGGCGTCGACGTTCCGGATGTTCGCCTGCTCGTCGGCGACCGCCGAGACGATCTTCGCGAGCAGTCCTTGCCGGTCCTGAACGTCGAGCGCGAGCTTGACGTCGAAGAGGGTCCCGGACGCACCCGACGCGTCCCACTCGACGTCGATCCGCCGCTCCGGGTCGAACATGAGGCTCCGCACGTTCGGGCACTGGACCGAATGGACCGAGACCCCTTTCCCTCGCGTGATGTAGCCGACGATCTCCTCGCCCCGCACCGGATTGCAGCAGCGCGCGAGCATGATCATCATGTCGTTCATCCCCTTGACCTTGACGCGCCGCTCGCCGAGGCCGAACGCCTTCTTGACCACGCGCGCCACGACGCCGTCGGTCCTCGGCTTCAGCTCGTCCTCGGGAACGATCGCCGCGACGAGACTGTGCGGCACGACCTTCCCGTAGCCGACCGCCGCGAGGAAATCCTCGATCGCCGCGAAGCCGAGCTTCTTGAGCGCCTCGCCGGCCTTGCCGTTCTCCAGAAACTCACGGGGCGAGAGACGGTATTTCCGCAGCTCCTTCTCGACGAGCTCGCGCCCGAGCGCCATCGATTTCTCGCGCTCGTTCGCGTTCAGCCACGACCGGATCTTCCCGCGTGCGCGCGACGTCTTCGCGAGCGCGAGCCAGTCGCGGCTCGGATGGGCATGCGGCTGCGTCAGGATCTCGACGATGTCCCCGTTGCCGAGCGGGGTCCGGAGCGGAACGAGCCGGCCGTTGATCTTGGCCCCGGAGAGACGGTGGCCCACGTCGGTGTGAATGCCGTAGGCGAAGTCGATCGGCGTCGAACCGCGCGGAAACGAGAGGACCTTCCCTTTGGGGGTGAAAGCGTAGACCTCCTCGGGGTAGAGGTCGACCTTGACCATCTCCAGGAACTCGCGCGGGTCCTTCGTCTCCTGCTGCCACTCGAGGATGTGGCGGAGCCAGGCCACGCGCTCGGCCTCGCCGCCGCGCGCCTTGCCGCCTTCCTTGTACTGCCAGTGCGCGGCCACGCCTTCTTCGGCGATCCGGTGCATCTCGCGCGTGCGGATCTGGACCTCGAACGGCTGGCCGACCTCGGTCATGACCGAGGTGTGGAGCGACTGGTACATGTTCGGCTTGGGGATCGCGATGAAGTCCTTGATGCGCCCCGGGACCGGCCGCCAGATCGAGTGGACGATCCCCAGGGCGCCGTAGCAGTCCTTGATCGACTCGGTGAGGATGCGGAAGGCGACGTAGTCGTACACCTCCTCGACCTCGATCTTCTGCCGCCGGATCTTGCGGTAGATCGACGAGACGCTCTTGATCCGCCCCGAGATCTGCGCCGCGATTCCCGCATCCTCGAGGGCGGTCACGAGCTTCCGGCGGATCTCCTCGATGAACGCTTCGCTGATCTTGCGCTTGGCCTCGAGGGCGGAGACGAGGGCCACGTTCGCCTGGGGCTCCAGATACTTGAGCGTCAGGTCCTCGAGCTCGGACTTGATGCGGCCCATGCCGAGACGGTTCGCCAGCGGGGCGTAGATCTCCGCCGTCTCGCGGGCGATGCGCTCCTGCTTGTCGGGAGCGAGGTGCTCGAGCGTACGCATGTTGTGGAGGCGGTCGGCGAGCTTGACGAGGATCACGCGGATGTCGTCGACCATCGCCAGGATCATCTTGCGCAAGTTCTCCGCCTCGGCCTGCTCCTTCGAGGCGAACTGCAGCTTCGAGATCTTGGTGACGCCGGCGACGATGTGCGCGACGTCCTCGCCAAAGTAGTCGCGGACGGTCTCGATCGTCGTGAGCGTGTCCTCGACGACGTCGTGGAGGAGGCCGGCGACGACGCTCGCGGTGTCGAGCTCGAGGTCGGCCAGGACATAGGCGACCTCGATCGGATGGATCAGGTAGGGCTCGCCGGAGCGGCGGACCTGGTTCCGGTGCTCGCGGGCAGAGAAGATGTAGGCGCGGCGGAGGAGGTCGAAATCGGCGGACGGGTTGAACGACTCGACCCGCTCCAGGACGTCCTCGAACCTCCGGACCACGACTTACGTCCCCTCCTGAAAGAGGGGATTATAGGCTCCGGGTAGAAGCGGCTTTCCCTTACGCCTTGCCGGCGCGGACCTTCTTGGCCGTCGCCTTGGGCGACGTCGCCAGGCCCGACTCGACGACCTTGGCCTTAGCCCGTGCGCCGAGCCACTCCTGCCACACGACGAGGATCGGCGAGGCGATGTAGATCGACGAGTAGGTGCCGACGATGATCCCGACGACCATGACGAACGAGAAGTCGCGGAGCGCCGGACCGCCGAGGATGAAGAGGAACACGCAGACGATCCAGGTGAGGAGCGAGGTCAGCATCGTCCGCGAGAGCGTCTGGTTCATCGAGACGTTGATCAAGTCGGGCAGATTGCCGGCGGTCCCGCCCTTGCTTCTCAGGTTCTCCCGGATCCGGTCGAAGATGACGACCGTGTCGTTGACGGAGTAGCCGACGAGCGTGAGGAAGGCGGCGACGACCGGGAGGCTCATCTCGAAGCCGAACGCCGAGAAGAGCCCGAGCGTGATGATCGTGTCGTGGACGAGGGCGACCACGGCGGCGAGCCCCCACTGGAACTCGAACCGGATCCAGATGTACACGAGCATGCCGCCCATCGAACCGAGCACCGCCGCGAGCGCCTTCTTGATCAGCTCGCGCCCGACCGTCGGGCCGATGTAGGCCTGCGAGCGCACCGTGAAGGCGCTCTCGCCTTCGGCGGCCTTGAGCGTGCGGATCACCGACGGCGCCATGTCCTCGTCCTTCGCACCTGCGACGAGCGGGACGCGGACGTAGATCTCGTGGTCCTCCGCCTTGCCGATCGTCGTGACCACGGCCCCGGCGTAGCCGGCCTTCTCGAGCTGGGTGCGGACGACCGGGACGTCGGGCGCCTGCGCGTACTGGAGCTGGACCTCAGCGCCGCCTTCGAACTCGATTCCCATCCTGATGCCGCGCGAGAAGACGACGGCGAGGGAGATCACGATGAGCGACAAGGACACGGCCACCCACATCCGGCGCTTGCCCATGAAATCGATCTTGGGATCGTGGAACAGCTGCAGCACGTTCGCCTCCCTCAGATGCTCAGCGACTCGACGTTACGCCGGTTGCCGAGGACGAGGTCGTAGATCACGCGCGAGACGAACACCGCGGTGAACATCGAGAAGAGAAGGCCGATGACGAGCGTCACGGCGAAACCACGCACGGGACCCGTGCCGTAGGTGAACAGGAAGAAGGCGGAGACGATCGTCGTCACGTGCGTGTCGACGATGGTGCCGAACGCCCGGCCGAAGCCCTGATCGATCGCGGTGCGCACCGTCTTGCCGAGCCGGAGCTCCTCGCGGATGCGCTCGAAGATGAGCACGTTGCTGTCGACCGCCATGCCGACGGTGAGGATGAGGCCGGCGATCCCGGGGAGCGTCAGCGTCGATCCGAAATAGGCCATCGCGCCCAGGACGAGCACGACGTTGAGCAGAAGGGCGATCACCGCGTTGACGCCGGAGAGCCGGTAGTAGACGAGCATGAAGAGCGCGACGCCGGCGAAGCCGAGGAGCGACGCGAAGACGCCCGCCTTGATCGAATCGCGGCCCAGGGACGGCCCGACGGTCGTCTCGCCGATGATCGTGACAGCGGTCGGAATCGCGCCGGACCTCAGCTTGAGGGCGAGATCTTCCGCCGACTTCACGTCGAACCGGCCCGAGATCTGGCCGCGATCGCTGATGACGTCGTTGATGACCGGTGCCGAGATGACGACCTTGCCCTTCGAGCTGCCGAGGACGATCGCCATCTTCTTGTGGAGGTTCTCGCGCGTCGCGGCCTGGAACCTCTTCCCGGCATCGGCGGAGAGGATGAAGTCGACCACGTTCCGCTGCATCTGGTCGTTGCCGCGCCGCGCCGACCGCAGGTCGTTCCCGACGATCGCGGCGACGTTCTGGAGCGGCCACCACATCTCGGTCTTGGTGCCGCCGGCGTCGTTGAAGACCTGGGGCACGAGCTCGACGTTCGGCGGCAAGGCGCCGCCGAACATCGCCAGCGTCGCCTCCTGCGTCGTGGGCGGCGCCCAGCCCTCGTAGTCGCTCGTCCCCGGCGGGTAGACGACGGCCTTCCACTCGAGCTTCGCCTGGTCCTGGAGGAGGCGCCTCGCGCGCTCGGGGTCGTCGAGACCCGGGAGCTCGACGACGATGCGATCGCCGGCGGTCCCCTGTTTCTGGATGATCGGCTCCTTGACCCCCAGCTCGTCGATACGCTGGCGGAGCACCGTCAAGGTGGTGTCGACGGAGGACGCCTCGATCTCCTGGCGGAGCCGGTCCGGAATCCGGACCGTCCAGTTCCCCTCGGACGGCGTGATCGTCCAGCCCGGCGTGATCGTGTCGAAAATCTCTCGAACGTCGGCGTCGCGCGACGCGTCGGTGCCCTTGAGGTCGACCCCGTTGTCGGTCGGCGCGATCGACGCGTAGGCGATGGTCTTCTCCTTGAGGAGCTGGCCCACGCGGTTGATCGCCAGATCGACCTCGCTCTTGATCGCGGCGGACGTGTCGACCTGAAGGAGCAGGTGCGAGCCGCCCTGGAGATCGAGGCCCAGGTTGATCTTCTCCTTCGGCGGATAGAACGAGAGGACGGAGAGGGCGACCGCTCCGACGATGATCAGCAGCTTCCAGGTCATGTTCGACATCGGGACCCTCCGCGCCTCCGGCTCACTCGGCGCGCTTGACCGTGGTGACGGACGACTTCTCCACGTCGACGCGGATCTGATCGGCGATCTTCACCTGGACCGTGGCGTCGGTGACGCCCACGACCGTCGCATGAAGGCCTCCCGCGCAGACGACGCGATCGCCCGGCTTCAAGGTCTCGAGCATGCGCGCGTGGTCCTTCTGCCTCTTCTGCATCGGCCGCAGGAGGAGGAAATAGAACACCACCCCCATGAGCACGATCGGGGCGAATTGCATCCAGGCGGGGGGTTGGGCGGCGCCGGGCTGGGTAGGCGTGGCGAAAGCAACGATTCCCGCGGCCAGGATCGACATCGAACCCCCAGTCCCTACGTCATTTCGCTCGGGACGAAAGGGGGATTGTGACGCAGCGCCCCGGGGGGCGTCAAGGCGCCCCGGCCGGGCCGACGACGGAGAGCATGCGACCGGTTCCCGTCCCCTCCCCCCTCGCCGAGTAGAAGAGATCGGAACGGCAACGCGTGCACCACGGGGCGATCGCGACCTGCGCCGCAGGCACCCCCCGCGCCGTGAAGCGCTCGGCCACGATCGCGGGGAGATCGACCGTCCGCGACGATGGGAGACCGAGAGCATCGAGGACCTCGGGGCCGACCTCGTAACAGCAAGCGCGGATCGCGGGGCCGATCGCGGCGACCAGGTGCTCCGGGGGAATCCCCTCGCCCTCGAAGCGGTCGACCGCGGCGTTCACGATCCCTGCCGCGATGCCTCTCCAGCCGGCGTGGACCGCCGCGAAGGCGTGCCCGTCACGACTGGCGACGAGAATCGGGACGCAATCGGCCGAGCGCACGGCGGCGCCACGGTCCCCGAGGGTCACGAGCACGCCGTCGGCTTCACCCGGACGCGCGTCGGCCGTGGCGATGAAGGTCCCGTGCACCTGCCGGAGCGGCTGCACGATCGGCCGCCCGACCCCTGCCGCCTCCGCGAGGGCAGTCGCGTGCGACGCCGCATCGAACGGCACGCCGCCCGGTCCGGTCCTCGTGCCGAAGGCGTGGGCGATCCCCGGGACCGAGTCGAGCGCGGCGCAGCGGACGAGCGTGAGGCCGCCGGCGACGCCGATCGTCCAGGTCACTTCGCCGAAGCGAGGCTCTTGACGGTGGCCTTGATGTCCGCGGCGTCGCGCGCTTGCGGATCGAGGTCGACGTACGCCTGGAGCTCCTTCCGCGCGTTCGCCATGTCGCCCGTCCGGAGGAGCGCGAAGCCGAGATCGCGGTGGGCCAGCGCGTATTTCGGGTTCGCCTTGATCGCCTCGCGGAACGCCTCGATCGCCTTCCGGTGATCGGCTTCCGTCGCGTCGTCGCGATTCTCGATGACGACGCCGAGATTGTAGAAGGTCCGATACGCATGCTCGGGGTCGGCGGCGCGCACGCGGGCGAGCATCTCCTCGGCCTTCTTGGGGTCCTTCTTGCGGTTATAGAGCTCGGCGAGCGCCACCATGACCTCGGTGTCGTTCGGGTGCGTCGCGAGCACCTTCTCGTAGGTCGCGATCGCGTCGTCGACCTTGCCGGTGTTCGCCGAGACCGCGGCCGCGCGCTCGAGCACCTTGACATTGTCCGGCTCGAGCTGCTGGGCCTTGGAGACGGCCTCGGAGGCTTTGTCGGGGAGGCCGCGGGAGAGATAGATGTCGCTGAGCGTCAGATAGGGCGCCGCCTTGTCCGGGGCGAGCTGAGCGGCCTTGTTCGCCTGGATCGTCGCCTCGCCTTGCCGGTCGAGGCGCAGGAGAACCCCGGCGAAGACGTTCCGCCGCTCCCAATCGTCGGGCTTCTCGTCGATCGCCTTCTTGAACAGGTCGACCGAACCCTCCGCGTCGCCGGCGCGGACCTTTCCCACGGCATCGCCGTACGTGTCGCCCGCGGCGGCCGCCGCAGCGGCGGCCGCCGCGCTCGGCACGTCGCCCGGCGCGGCCGCGGCCGCCGCCGGCGTCGGCGCGGCTTCGGCCTCCGCATCACCCGCACGCATCTTCACCTCCATGCGGACCGAGGCGAAAGCCTTGACTGGAATGTCGAACGAGGGGTTCTTCGCGCTCAGCTTCGGGGACTCCTCGAAGTACAGCGTGCCTTCGCTCAATCGGCCGACGACGTGCGCCGACACCGGGACGAACCCCGGCCCCTTGATCGTCACCGTCCAATCGAACGCGTTCGCCGTGTAGAGGAGCCCGCTCACCGTGAAGTTGCCGCGCTTGTCGCTCGTCCCCTTCTGCACGCGATCCGGGAAGGCCTTGTTCGCGGCTCGGATCTCGATGTCGGGGACCGGCTTCCCGTCCTGGTCCACGATCTTACCGAGGATCTCGGAGACCGACGACTGGGCGTGGGCGCGGGTCGCCAGGGTGAGGAGCACGAGGGCGAACGCGAATCCGAAACGTCTCATCGGAACCTCGTTGTCGGGTGTGGGGCGGATTATACCGGCTCCACGAAGATCTCATCCGCGACCTCCGCGTCGACCGCGATCGAGGTCTCGCCGACGCGGATCACGACGGCGGGCCGACGCTGGACCAGGAGAATCGTCGCCCCGGCCACGAGGCCCAACGCGGACAGCCGGACGGCCCGCGCCGCCTCCGTGCTCCCGATTTTCACGACCGTTGCCGTGGTTCCGGGCTTCAGACGCGTGACGGGCGTCACGCGCCCGAGCGTCCGCCGAAGAGGCGCTTCGCGAAGTCGAGGACAAGCGAGCGCCGGGGGAATTGATACCCGCAGGACGGACACTTCACGATCTCGCATCCCGCGTTCATGGGACAGGAGCCGCAGACGAGGGTCCCATGACTGAAGCGCGCGCCGCACAGAGGACAGTCGAACGGCGTGGCGTCCGCCGTCGACGCCGCGATCGGAATGAAGGGGGTCGACTCGGGCGGCATCACCGGAGCGAGATGTGGAAGGCGCGGAGCGTCCAGTTGAGCGCGGCTCCCACGGCGATGGCGAACGGGAAGATGAAGGCCGCGATCGCGGCGCCGGTCTTGAGCCCACGCTCGCGCACCATCATGAAGAAGTTCGCGATGCACGGGATGAAGAGTGTGATGACGACGACCGCTACCACGACCTGGACCGGATCGAGTCGTCCCGCCTCGGCCATGTGGTAGAGGCCGGCCGCGCCGAAGTCGCGCCGCAGGAAGCCGACGATGAACGCTTCGGAGCACTCTTGCGGCAGCCCGAGGACCTTGCCGAGGAACGGGCCGCACGCCCGCTCGAGCCCGCGGAGCAGGTCGAGACGGTCGGCGACGAAGAGGATGAGGGTGCCGAGAACGAAGAGCGGGACCGCCTCCTTCAGATACCACTCGATCCGCGCGACGGTCTTGACGAGGATGTTGCGGGTCCGCGGGATCCGGAGCGGAGGAAGCTCGAGCACGAAGTCGCTCCCCTTCCCGGGGATGACGCGTGCCGCGAGCGCGCCGACGCCGACGATCGTCCCGATGACGATGCCGAGCCAGATGAGCATCGCGACCGGTGAGAGCGCGCCGAGCATCGAGAGGACGACGGTGAGCTGCGCCGAGCACGGCACGCCCAGCGCGAGCAGGAGGATGACGATGAGGCGCTCCTTGCGCGTCTCCAGGATTCGCGTCGTGAGGGTCGCCATCGTGTCGCAACCGAGACCGAGAACCATCGGGAGGACGGCCTTGCCGTTCAGCCCCATCTTCTTGAAGACACGGTTGACCATGACGGCGAGGCGCGGCAGGTAGCCGGAATCCTCGAGAACGCCGAACGCGATGAAGAACGTCCCGACGATCGGGAAGACGAGCGCGAGCGAGTACGTGAGCGCCATCGTCAAGACGCCGTAGGGGCCGACGAAGAGATCGCGCACGAGCGTCCACGGGACGTAGGCGTCGAAGAATCGGGTCGCCGCGGGATTGATCCACCCGTTGAAGAGGCCGTTCTCGAGGAGATCGACGAGAGTCTTCGCCCCCAAGACACCGACGAATTCGTACGCCAGAAAGAGCACGCCGGCGAGCACGGGAAGGCCCCAGACGGAGTGCGTCGCAGCGCGCTCCAGGATCTCCTTCACGCCGTGCCGTGCCGTGGCCGCCGCGGCGGCCCGCGTGCGGACGCGAGCGGCGATCTCCCACGCCGCCTTCAGGCGCGTCTGATTGATGACCGCCGCCAGCGGCTCCTGCGAGCACTGCTGGGCCTCGGCCTTGATGGTCCGCACCGCGGTGACGCCGCCGTTCAGGTGAGGCGCGAGCGATTCGAGGAACGCGTCCCCTCCTCCCAGGATCATGAGGGCGAGGGCGCGCGGCGCGATCGACGCCTCCGACAGGCGCGGCGCGATCGCAGCCACCGCCGTCTCGATCGGCGCGGGATAGTCGATGTGGACCCGCCCGCAGCGAGGGGCCGCGAGCGCCCGCCGGACGTCGTCGAGACCCGCGCCCGTGATCGCCACCGTCGGAATCGCCTCGACGCCGAGGGCGTCGGCAACCGCGGCGGGATCGATCGCCCACCCCGATGCAGTCACCTCGTCCCACATGTTGAGCGCCAGGACGAGGGGTCGCTCCATCTCGCCGAGCTGGAGCGCGAGGAGGAGCGTTCGCTCCAGGTTCTTCGCATCGCCGACCGCGAGCACCGCCTTGGCGTCCGCGCTCAGGACGACGTCGCGGGTGACGCGCTCGTCGTCGGACGAGGGCGCGAACGAGTTCGTGCCCGGCGTGTCGATCAGCGGGATCCGCGCCCCGCCGAGATCGGCGTGACCGCGTGTGATCTCCACCGTGGTGCCGGGATAGTTCGAGACCGTGACGTAGCGCCCGGTCAGGGCCCCGAACATGGCGCTCTTGCCGACGTTCGGGTTGCCGACGAGGATGACGCCGTCTCGTGAGGGCGCCGGGGCCGATGTGTCGTCGCTGAGAAGCGCTTCGCTCAAGGAGACCGGCCTCGAACGCGCCGCTCCCCGGCGCGATTTTCTAGTTGCGAACGGTTCTCAACTAGACGAGAACAGTGTAGAGAGCGGGCCGAATGCTGTCAAACCGCGGCGGTGCCCGTATACTTGGGAATCTCCGGAGGGATCGACGATGACCGCACGAAAGAAAGCCCTGGCGACGATCGCCGCCGCCACGATCATGTTCGCCCTGGCCGCGCGTACGGCGAGCGCCTGTGACGAGCATGCGAAGGCCGACGACAAGGACGCCAAGGATGCGAAGGCGGCCGTCGCGGCCGACACCAAGGACACCACGGGCGGCTGCACGATGCCCTGCTGCGCCAAGAAGAAGACCGCCGCCGAGGCGAAGGTCGTCGCTCCCGCCGCCGACGCGAAGGCCAAGAAGACGGCCGCGGTCGCGAAGGCTCCCGAGGTCCCCGAGGCCGCGAAGGCCGAGGCCCCCGCGGGCGCCGGGTCGAATCGCTGACCCCGTCGCGTCGCGCGTCCGAGTCCGCCGTCGAGATGACCGAAATCGTCCTCCCCGAGGACACGAACTCGCGCGGGTACGTTTTCGGCGGACGCGTCCTGAGCCTCATCGACAAATGCGCGGCGATCGTCGCGATGCGGCACGCCCGCTCCGACGTCACGACCGCGTCGATGGACAGCGTCGATTTCTCGAACGTGGTTCGCATGGGCGAGATCATCGTGCTGAACGGGCGTATCAATTCCGCCTTCACCACCTCGATGGAGATCGAGGTCGAGGTCCACGCGGAGGACCGCCTGACCGGCAAGCGGACGCCGACGACGCGTGCGCTCGTCACGATGGTCGCCCTCGACGGCGACGCGAAGCCTCACCGCGTGCCGGCCCTCGAGTCCGTGACGGACGGCGAGCGTCGGCGGGCGGCCGAAGCGCAGGAGCGGCGGCGGACGCGGCTGTCGCGCCGGGGCTAGAGGGCGCTCACGTCGAAGCGGTCCGACGGGGCCGCCGGGTCCTCGCGAACGACGAGGCGCTCCGCGATCGATCGGTCGAGTACGGGCCCCGCGACCTGAATCGCGAGGCGGAGCGCCCGCGCGACGTCCGGGTGCGACGTCACGGTCAGCGGGCCCGAAGAGAACGCCCCCGCGATGCGACGGACCTCGACGAGCGCCTCGAGCGCGAGCGTCTCCGCCGTCTTGACGCGACCAGACCCCGAGCATGACGGACACGGCCGCGTCAGCGTCGCTTCGAGTCCCGCTCGTGTGCGCTTGCGCGTGAGCTGGAGCAGGCCGAGGTCCGAGAGCCCCACGATCTTCGTCCGCGCGCGGTCCCGCCGGAGCGCGCCCTCGAGCGCCTCGAGGACGGACGCGCGATGCTCGGGGCGGTCCATGTCGATGAAATCGACGACGATGATGCCGGCGAGATCGCGGAGGCGGAGCTGCCGCGCGATCTCCGCGGCCGCTTCGAGGTTCGTCTTCAGGACCGTCTCCTCCGGGTGGCGCGCGCCCAGGTACTTTCCGGTGTTGACGTCGATGCTGACGAGCGCCTCGGTCTGCTGGATGACGAGCGTCCCGCCGGACTTGAGCCATACGCGCGGGCGCAACGCGCGCTCGACCTCGTCGGTGACGCCGGTCTCGTCGAACAGGCTCTCCCGACCGGTGTGCCGGCTCAGGCGTGCGAGGAGCTCGGGGTCGAGCTCGCGGAGGAACTCGGTTCCCGCGGCGAGCATCGCGTCGTCGTCCACGACGATGCGGTCGAGGGTCGCGGCGGACGCGTCGCGCAGGGTCCGGAGGAAGAGATCGAGATCGCTGTGGACGACGGCAGGAGCGACCGCCGCCGCCGCGCGATGCGTGAGACCGCGCCACGCGACGGCCAGTTTCTCCGCATCGGCGGCGAACGCTCGCGGCGAGGCTCCGGCTCCGGCCGTACGCACGATGAATCCGCCCTCGCCCGGGAGCGACGACACGATCGCGCGCAGGCGCTCGCGCTCGGCCGGATCGGCGATGCGGCGCGAGACCGCGCGGAACGGCGCGAGAGGCGCGTAGACGAGGTACCGGCCCGGCAGCGTGATGAAGCAGGTCACGCGAGGGCCCTTGCCGCTGAACCCTTCGCGCACGATCTGGACGAGCACCTCGCGTCCGACCTTGAGGCGGCTCTCGATCGGCCGTCCCGGCGGAGCGCTGCGCCGCGCGCGGCGGAAACTCCCCCCTTGCCCCTCGAGCTCGTCGTCGTCCGACTCGAACTCCTCGGCGCTCTCCCCCGGCAGCAGCAGGTCGGCGACGTGGAGGAACGCATCGCGATCCTGACCCACGTCGAGAAACGCCGACTGGATGCCCGGCAGGACCTTCGAGACCCGACCCTTGATGACCCGTCCGGCGGCGAGGGCGGTCGCGTCGTCCTCGATCCGGAGCTCCGCGGTCACGCCACCCTCGCGGAGCGCCGCGGCCGTCCGCCCGCCGAGACGGCTAAACAGCAGCTCGTTCGCCAACCGTCACCGTGACGCTGCCCTGCGACGGATCGACGAGACGCTCGCCGTCGCGCAGGTAGACCTCTTCGCGAACGAGGCGGAGCGCCGACGCGTCGCCGTACATGAGCTCGAGGATCTCGTCGGCGCGCACGGACGCGCCGTCGCCGCCGAGGCCGAGCGTCATGCGGAAACCACCTGGCCCCGTCTCGCTCACGTCGAGAAGCCACGCCGAGAGCGGGAACGCGACGACCTTCCCCTTCTTCTCGCGCGACACGGACAGGCCGGCGCGCCCGGCGAACACCTCCGCGGCTCGCGACGGCGTAAGACCCGAAGGGAGCGTGACGGCGTAACGGGCGGCCCGGACGGCCTCTCCGAGCGCCGGCGCATCCCGGCGCACCTCGACGAGCGCGAGCGCCGTGAAGCCGCGCGGGAGGGTCCGGCCGATCGCCGCGGCCGTCTCGGCCGGATCGAGCGGAGACGAGGTCTCGAAGTCGACGTACTCGGCGAGCGACTCGATCCCGACGGACAGCGCCGGTCCGAACTGGACACGGGGCTTCGGGTTGAACCCCTGCGAGTAGACGAGCGCGATCCGCGCGCGCCTCAGGGCGCGCATCAGGGTACGGGTGACATCGAGGTGCCCCAGGAACTGGGCCCGTCCGGTCTTCGTGAACCGCAGGCGATAGCGCCAGCGGGGAGCGCCCTCCGGCGGTCTCGGGTCGCGCTCGGTCTCGGGGCGGAGCGGCGGGGCCTCGCCGGCGGAGGCGGGAACCCCCGGTCCCGGCGCCGCGGGTGTCGAGAGGATCGGCAGGCCGAGATCGAGCGGCCGGCCCGTCGTCTCCTTGACGACCCCCTTGACGCATTCCTTGGCGAAGGACGCGCAGCCGTGACAGTCGGTCGGGCCGCAGATCGAGAGCGTCCCTTCAGTGAGCGCACGCTTGAGCTCGAGCGCGAGCCACTTCTTGTTGACGAGCGAATCGACGACGTCCCACGGGAGCCGCCTCTCGGTCGTCCAGTCGCCGTACGCGTAACGCTCGGGATCGATCCCCTCGTCGGCGAAGGCGCGGCGCCAGGTGTCGAGCTGGAAGTGCTCGGCCCATCCGTCGAACCGCGCCCCGCCGCGGAACGCCCGCTCGAGAACGCCGCCGAGACGGCGATCGCCGCGCGAGAACGCGCCTTCGAGAAAGGTGGTCTCGCATTCATGATGCTTGAAGCGAACCCCGCGGCGGACACGCGAGGCGATGCGGTCCTGCTTCCGGTAGAGGCTCTCCATCCGATCCTGGCCGACCCACTGGAAGGGCGTCACCGGCTTGGGCACGAACGACGACGCCGACAGGGTGATCTCCGGCCGCCGTCCCTTCGCGGTCCGCCTCCCGACGGCGAGGATCTCGTGGGCGAGATCGACGAGCCCGTCGACGTCGGCGTCGGTCTCCGTCGGGAGGCCGATCATGAAGTAGAGCTTGATGAGGTCCCAGCCGGCCTCGAAGGCGAGCCGGCAAGCGTTCAGGATCTGTGCCTCGTCCAGGTTCTTGTTGATCACGTTGCGGAGGCGCTGCGTGCCGGCCTCGGGCGCGATCGTGAACCCGGACTTGCGCACGCGGCGAACCTGCTGCGCCAGCTCCTCGGTCATCGTCGATGCGTGCATCGAGGAGAGCGATACCGACACGGACTCGGGCTCGAACCGGTCCATGAGGTCGAAGATGAGCGGCTGAACGGCCCCGTACTCGCCGGTGTTGAGCGACGCGAGCGAGAACCCGTCGTAGCCGGTCGCGCGAATCGACCGGATCACGGTGTCACGTACCTGGTTCGGATCGCGCTCGCGCGTCGGGCGGTAAATGTACCCGGCCTGGCAGAAGCGGCAGCCGACCGGGCAGCCGCGCATGAGCTCGATCGAGACGCGGTCGTGCACGATCTCGCCGTGCGGGACGAGGATCCGGTCGGGGAACGGGAACTTGTCGATGTCGTAGATGATCCGCCGCTTCACCGGATACGGCGCGCCCTCGAGCGGCACGGGGATGGCGAGGCCGCCGTCGTCCTCGAGCGCGTAAAGCGACGGCACGTAGACCCCGGGAATCCTGGCCAGCGCCCGGAGCCGCTCGCCGCGCGACGCCCGCGCGCGCTTGGCGGCGATGAGCGCTTCCAGGCACTCGGGGAGCATCTCCTCCGCGTCGCCGATCAGGACGGCGTCGAGGAAATCCGCGATCGGCTCGCTGTTGAAGACGACGGGGCCGCCGGCGACCACGATCGGATCCCCTTCGCCGCGGTCCTTCGCGCGGAGCGGAATCCCCGCGAGGTCGAGCATCTCGAGGACGTTCGTGAACGTCATCTCATACTGGAGCGAGAAGCCGACGACGTCCATCGTGCGAAGCGGCGTCGCCGTCTCGAGGGTTGCGAGAGGACGTCCCGTCCGGCGCAAACCGTCGGCCATGTCCGGCCACGGGCAGAACACGCGCTCGGCCGCGACATCCTCCCGCGCGTTCAAGAGCGGGTACAGGATGCGGAAACCGAGGTGGGACATCCCGATCTCGTAGACGTCCGGGAACGCCAGCGCGAACGTCAGCGCCACCTCGCGGTGGTCCTTGACGATCTCGTTCCATTCACCGCCGATGTAACGGGTGGGCCGCTGGACGCCGAGCAGGAGCTGCCGGAACGCCGCTTCGTCGTCGGAAAGAACGCCCATTGGGATCCTCGGAAACGTCAGGAGTTGGTAGCCAGTAGTTACTCTACCAGGCGATCAGTTCACGAAGCGGTGCCCGCGGACGTTCGCGACCAGGGCGATCCCGCACATGACCGCGATCAGGGCGGTCCCACCGTAGCTCACGAACGGCAACGGCACGCCGATCGTCGGCATCATGCCGACGACCATCCCGATGTTGATCGCGGATTGACCGAGGAACCAGCAGACGACGAGGAGACTGAGGTAGGTGCCGAGCCGGTCCTGGGACGAGCGCGCCGCGACCAGGCCGCGGTAGAGGAGGTAGTAGAGCAAGGCCAGGACGCCGGCGGCCCCGATGAACCCCAGCTCCTCCGCGATGACCGCCAGGACGAAGTCCGTGTGCTGCGCGGGCAGGAAATTGAGGCGGTTCTGCGTGCCCTTGAAGAGCCCCTTCCCCGTGACGCGACCGGATCCGACGGCGATCTTCGATTGCCGCACCTGGTAGCCGACCCCCGAGGGATCGAGATCCGGGTTGACCACGAGGAGGATGCGCTCCCTCTGGTAGGGCTTGAGGTGCGACCAGCCGACGGGCGCGAACAGGCCGACGACGACAGCGGCGCCGAGGACCCAGCGCCACTGCAGGCCGCCCATGAGCAAGGCTCCGACGAAGATCGGGACGAACGTGAGCGCCGTCCCCATGTCGGGCTGCTTTGCGATGAGCATCATCGGAAGGCCGACGATCCCCACGAGCTGGACCGCCTGGACGAAGCGCACGCGCGTCGTCACCCGCTTCGCCAGGAACGCCGCGGTGGCGAGGCAGGTCGTCCACTTCACGAACTCCGAGGGCTGGAAGGCGATGTGCCCGATGTCGAGCCACGACTTGTTGCCGCCGACCGTCTTGCCGAACGCCAGGACGGCGACGAGGAGGGCGATCCCCACGCCGTGGAGCGCGAACGCGAACTCCGCCCAGATGTGGTAGTCGATCGCCATCACGACGAGCGCGGAGACCGACGCGATCGCGAGCCACACGAGCTGCGTCTTCCACAGCCCGGAACGGCCGGGCTGCTCGGCCGTCGCCGACGCGATCGCCATCAAGCCCACCGACGCGAGCGCGAGCGCCGCGAAGAGGGTCGGAAGGTCGAGCCTATCGAGCAGTCGCCGGCGGAGCACCGCTGCCCTCCGGGTGCGCGGCGAGATGCGCTTGGAGCTGGGAGCTGGGCTTCTCCTCGGGCGACGGCTTTTGCGGCAACCGGTCGGCGAAGAAGGTCTCGAGCACCTTCTTCGCGACGGGCGCCGCGGTGGTGCCGCCGTGGCCGCCGTGCTCGATGACGATCGCGAAGGCGATCTCGGGCTTCTCGGCCGGCGCGTAGCCGACGAACCAGGCGTGGTCCTTCTCGTCCTTGGGAAGCTTGTCGGCGTCGATCCCCGCGGACTTCTTGAAGACCTGCGCGGTGCCGGTCTTTCCGGCCACGTGGATCGGCCCGAGCTGCGCCTTCGTTGCCGTCCCCTCCTCGACGACGTCCATCAACGCGTCGTGGATGATGGCGAGGGTCTCGGCGGAGACCGGCAGCCTGACCGGGTCGACGGCGGCGTCGCGCGCGAGATGCGGCTTGACGAGGCTCCCGCCGTTGGCGACGGCGGAGATCATCGTCGCCATCTGGATCGGCGTCACCGCGAGGAGGCCCTGTCCGATCGAGACGGAGATCGTGTCGCCGGGGTACCACGGCTCCTTGCGCGTCTTCTGCTTCCACTCGACCGACGGCGGGTTCCCGCGCGTCTCGCCGGGAATGTCGATTCCGGTGATCTCGCCGATGTTGAACATCTTCGCGTACTTCGTGATCGTGTCGATCCCCATCTTCTTGCCGAGGAGGTAGTAGAAGACGTTGCACGACTGCACGAGCGCCCGGTGGACGTCGACGACGCCGTGGCCGCCCTTCTTCCAGCAGAGAAACGGCCGCCCGTAGATGACGACCGATCCGCCGCAGTCCACCGTGGTCGACGGGGTGATCGCGCCCGACTCGAGACCCGCGACCGTCATGAGCACCTTGAACGTCGAGCCCGGGGCATAGAACGACGAGATCGCCCGGTCGTTCAAAGGTCGGCGCGGGTCGTTGATGAGCGACATCCACGTCGTGCGCGACACGGGCGCCGTGAAGACGTTCGGGTCGTACCCGGGGGTCGAGGCGAGCGCGAGCACGGCGCCGGTGTTCGGATCCATGAAGATCCCCGAGCCGACCTCGTCCGCGAGCGCCTCGACGAGGGTGCGCTGGAGCGCCTTGTCGATCGTGAGCTTGAGCGGCGCCCCGTCCTCGGGGATCCGCCCGGGCTGCGACGGTCCGAAGGGGCGCCCGAGACTGTTGACGGTCACGAGCTTCCAGCCGCGGCGGCCCCGGAGGACGTCGTCGTACTGGCGCTCGATCCCCGATTTCCCGACGATGTCCCCCTGCTGGATCGAGCCGTCGGTGACCCTCGCGAGCTGGGACTCGTTGACCTCGCCGACGTAGCCGACGGCGTGCGCGATCGCGGTGCCGTCCGGGTAGTCGCGCAGCGCCGTCTCCTCGACCTCGACCGACGGGAACCACTCGCGCCGCGCCTCGACCTTCGCGATCTCGGCGAGCTGCACGTCTTCCTTGATGACGAGCGGCTCGAACGTCGGACGCCGGTGCATCGCGGTGAGCCGCTCCTTCAGCCCCTCGTACGGGATCCCGAGCACCGACTCGAGACGCCGGAGCTGACCGTCGGCGTCTTGCAGGCCTTCACGGACGAGGACCAGGTTGAGCGCGGGCCGCGTCGAGGCGAGGACCTCGTCGTGCCGGTCGAAGACCACGCCGCGCGTCGGAGGCATCGCGATGCGGCGGAGGCGATTGTTCTCGGCGAGGAGCTCGTAATCGGCTCCTCTCACGATCTGCAGGTACCAGAACATGCCGAGAAAACCCGCGAGGACGACGATGATGGCGGCGTGGAGCAGATGCGCGCGGCGGCCGAGCCGCTGCTCGCTCTGGTACTCCTTCAGCTCCCAGCGCTCCCTGTAATCCACGCTCATGCCTTCCGGCGCGCCGGGCGCGCCGCGCTGCGTGCCCGTCCCATCTTCCCTACGATCGCCAGAACGAAGGCAGTCAGCAAGCCCCCTGCCAACGCGCGAACCGCCAGGGTGACCGGGTGAACCGGCGCCAGCGACTCGCCGAAAAGGCGGCGGATTCCGGCTTGAAGTCCTTCGTCGAGGAGGTTGATCGAAGCCCCGGCGGCCAGGCGGCCGGCGAAATTATTCAGATCAAAACGTGCACCCAGCCCACCGAGCGCCCATCCGAGGATCGTCTTGATGAGCCCGTTGATCCCGAGGAGGCGCGGCTCCGTCCAGTAATCCTGGAGGAGGCCGGACACGCACCCGACCGTCATCGACGATCGCTGGGAGGTCCTGAGCGCATACGCCGCGAGCGGCAGCATCATGAGATCGACGTAACGGGTCGCGGCCGGAGCGATGCTCCCGAGCGCCAGCTGGGCGCCGAGCGAGAGGCCAATGCCGAGGAGAGCCCAGAGGACGATCATGGCTTGGCTTCGGTCCCGTCCGCGGTGAGCAGGCGCGTGCCCGTCGGCTCCGTGAGGACGAGCACTTCCTCGACGGCCCGGTCGGCGACCTCGGGCTCCAGCCGGATCGACTTGCTCGCGCCGATCGGATCGCCGACGACCGTGATGCGGCCGATCCCGAGGCCGCGCGGGAAGACTCCGTCGAGCCCCGACGTCACGACGCGATCCCCGACGAGGACGTCGGCGTACTTCGGGACGTAGAGCATCTCGAGCGCATCGCCTCCGCGTCCCGCCACGATGCCTTCCGCGCGGCTTCGCGCGACGATTCCCGAGACACCGCTGCTGGGATCGGACAGCAGGCGTACGCGTGCGTACTCGCGATCGACGCTGACGACGCGGCCGACCGCCCCGCCCCACGCGACGACCGCCATGTCGGGACGCACGCCGGCCGTGCTTCCGCGGTCGATGACGATCACCCGCGACTGACCGCCGATCTGAGCGGTGACGACCGAGGCGCCGATCGACTTCGGCACGAGGTCGTCTTTCATGCCGAGCAGGCGCCTCAAGCGCTCGTTCTCCTCCGCCTGGGCGCGCCCGTGGGTCAGCTCGCCCGAGAGGCGCGTGACCTCGCGCTTGAGCGCGGCGTTCGCGATCTCCTCGGAGTTGAGGTCCCCGAAGAAATGCACGACGGCGACGAGCGTGCCCGAGAGGGAGCGCTCGGCGGCGACGGCCGGGCGGCCGGCGCTCCCGGTGGCGCCGGAGACGGCGCCGGCGACGACGCTTTGACGGACGCTCGCCGCCATGAGGAGGAGCTGTGCAAACCCCATGACGCCCAGGAGCAACGCGTTGGCGCGGACGGGAGAAACGGCGGCCATCGAGATTGGAATCCTAGTCGAGCGCGACCCGCCTGAGGAGATCGAAGTCGGTGAGCATCTTTCCCGTGCCCATGACGACCGACGTGAGCGGGTCGTCGGCGATCGAGACCGGGAGCCCCGTCTCCTCGCGCAGGCGTTTGTCGAGATTCTTCAGGAGCGCGCCGCCCCCGGTGAGCACGATGCCCCGGTCGACGATGTCCGCGGAGAGCTCGGGCGGAGTCTGCTCGAGCGCGACCCGCACCGCTTCGATGATCGTGGCGACCGTCTCCGCGAGCGCTTCGCGGATCTCCTCGTCGGAGACGACGATCGTCTTCGGCACGCCCTCGACGAGGTCGCGCCCCTTGATCTCGAGGGTCAGCTCCTCGTCGAGCGGGAACGCGGAGCCGAGCTTGATCTTGACCTCCTCGGCGGTGCGTTCGCCGATGAGGAGGTTGTACTTGCGCTTGATGTACTGGATGATCGCCTCGTCCATCTCGTTGCCCGCGACGCGGACCGAGCGCGAGTAGACGATCCCCGCCATCGAGATGACGGCGACGTCGGACGTGCCTCCGCCGATGTCGAGCACCATGTTGCCGGTCGGCTCCGTGATCGGCAGCCCCGCCCCGATCGCCGCCATCATCGCCTGCTCGACGAGGTAGACCTCGGTCGCCTTCGCGCGCATCGCGGAGTCGCGAACGGCGCGCTTCTCGACCTGTGTGATCTCGCTCGGGACGCCGATGACGATGCGCGGCCGCACGCCGAACTTCCGGTTGTGCGCCTTCTCGATGAAGTAAGAGAGCATCCGCTCGGTGTGCTCGAAGTCGGCGATCACGCCGTCCTTCATCGGCCGGATCGCGATGATGTTCCCGGGTGTGCGCCCGAGCATCTCCTTCGCTTCCTTGCCGACCGCTTCCACGCGTCCCGTCTTCTGGTTGACCGCGACGATCGAAGGCTCGCTGACGACGATCCCCCGCCCCTTGGAGTAGACGAGCGAGTTCGCCGTGCCGAGATCGATCGCGAGGTCGTTCGAGAACATCGACAAGAAGGACGACGGGGACCAAGCCATGCCACTCACTCCACACGCGGCATCGTCGAAACGACGATGACCGGACCGCTAATCTAGATGCCGGAAAGCCCGAAAAGCAAGAAAGCCTCAATAGGGATCGACGTAGGCCTTATGCGTGATCTTCCTGACGTTTCCGGCGGCGTCCTGGGCCATGAGCACCACCTCGTTGACCCCTTCCTTCCGGAGGCGGATGACGGCGTAGAACGTGCCGTCGTCGGTGACCTCGACCTTCTCGTTGTCGACCCAGAGGAGCGCCCCGGGCTCCGTCCGCCCGTTCAGGATCAGCATCGGGCCCGTCTGGACGTTCTCCGTGATCTCGAGGTCGGGCGGCGTCGTGTCGTTCTTGTCGGTGATCTTCTGCGACGTGACACGGAACCGCCGCACCTCGCTGAAGGGTCCACGGATCGACGAGGGCGAGATCGCGGCGACCTTCCAGTAGTACTCCCCCGCAGGGACTCCCTGCAGCACGACGTTGGTGTCCTCGCGATCGGCCTCGTAGCGGACGTCGGCGAAGAGCATCCGGTCGGCGATCATCAGGTGGTACGCCTTGGCTCCAGGAACGCGCTCCCACGACATCGACGTCGAGGCCTTGGCCGGATCTTCTTCGACGAACACCTTCTGGTCCGACGGCGACAGCAGGCGCGGCGCTCCCGGCAGGACTTCCTTCGCCTGGAGCTGGCCCGACGGATCGGCGCGCAGGCGCTCGCCGCCCTCGACGTTCTCCTTCCGGCCACCCGCGGCGACCTGGACGCGCCCCTCGAACACGTCGATCGCAGCCGCCTTCGTCTCCTTGTCGGAGGCCAAGCGGAACTCCACCGCGTCCTCCGCGCGCGCGGAGACCTTGTCGGTCGCGACCTCGTGGAACGAGCCGTCGACGTTGCGCTTCTGGGTCGTCGACTGGATCTCGCCCCAGTTCAGCTTCTCGCTCACGCGCCGGACCTTGGTCGCGGGGTCTTCGTGGATCTCGCGGATCTCGAGGAGCGAGCCCGGGTCGATCTGCGTCTGGGCGCCGTCGAAGTAGATGAGCTGGACCGAGCCGTTCGACGAGGTCTTCACCTGGTCGCCGACGCGGAGGAGCGACTTGCGATCGAGCGGCTGCCAATCGAACTCTCCCGCGCGCTTGACCCGGACGTCGCCCTCCTCGCGGAGGATGCGGACCTCCCGGGCCGTCGTCCCCTCGCCTCGGGCCATGTCGATCGCTTTCTGCGAGAAATTCTCCGATCGGATCGCCGCGACCTGGGCGTCCGTGTACTGGTGGCGCCCGAAGGCGTCCCGCCCCTCACCAAGCGCCGAGCGCGCGCTCGCCACCGCCTCGTCGACCCGTTCGTTCGACGTGTACCTCGAGGCCTCGGCGAGCCGTTCCACGGCGCGGGAGATCGCGTCCTGGGCCTCCTGGCGCGGTTTTCCGGGGGCGTAGAAGAACAGGTACCAGACCCCGAGCCCGAGCAGTCCGACGGCGAGGAGCACGAAGACCACGACCGTGCGGTAGCTCACCGTGAACCAGTCGAGGAGCACGTTGGTCTTCGGCGCGCGCGGCGGCATGGCCGGGGGGCATCCTCCGCCGGGTTCGGCCGAACGCCGGCCCGGATCGCGGGCAGAATCTAACACGCGACCCGGGGCGAGACCACCGCGCCGAAATCGCCCTATTGATCGGCCGGGGGCGGCTCCGCTACACTGCCCGCTTTGCCCGCGAACGACCCGGAGAACCCTCCCATGCTCAACGTGATGCGCGACAACCTCAGGCACCTGAAATGGGTGCTCGGCGCGGTCGCCCTGTCGATGCTCTTCTACCTCGGCGCCTACTTCGACCCGCGTTCCTACAACAAGGGAGCGGCCGGCGACTGGGCCGCGAAGGTGGACGGCAAGGAGATCACGCGTGACGAGTTCCTCGTCGTGGCGCGGCGCCAGGACGAGAACTACCGCCGGATGGCCGGGGCGCAATACGAGCAGATCAAGAAGAGCCTTCAGATCGGCAGCCAGGCGATCCAGGGGCTCATCGACAAGCGCATCGTGATCGCCGACGCGGACAAGCTCGGACTGCGCGCCACGCGCGAGGAGATCTCGCGCGCGATCCTCGAGGATCCGAGCTTCAAGGATCCTCAGGGGAACTTCATCGGGAAGGACCGATACACCGACATCGTCGGCGCTAACTTCGAGGGCGGCGTCGAGGCGTTCGAGCGCAGCATCGGCGAGACCCTCCTCGTGCGCAAATGGGCCGACGTCATGGCGTCGGGCGCCCAGGTGTCCGACGAGGAGCTGAAGCGCGCGTGGACCTCGCGTAACGTCCGCGCCGGCGCGGATTACGTCTACGTGCCGGCGTCGGCCGTGACGTTCGAGACCAAGGTGACGCCCGCCGAGACGACGGCCTGGTACGAGGCGCACCGCGACGACTACAAGCGGCCCGAGGGGCGGAAGCTGCGCCTCCTCGTCATCGACCGGCAGACGCTCGTCGCGAAGACGAACGTGAAGGACGCCGACGTCAAGGCGGACTACGATCAGCACGCCGCCGACTACACCCGCCCGGAGCAGCGGCACGCGCGCCACATCCTGCTGAAGGTGCCGCCCGGCGCGGCCCCCGCCGACAAGGAGTCGATCCGCACGCTCGCGGGCTCGATCCTGACGCGCGTCAAGAACGGCGAGGACTTCGCCGCGCTCGCCAAGTCGATGTCCCAGGACCCGGTCTCGGGCCAGAACGGCGGCGATCTCGGCTGGTTCGGCCACGGGGCGATGGTCAAGGCGTTCGACGACGCGGTGTTCGCGACGAGCCCGGGCCAGTTCGCTCCGGTCGTCGAGACCGAGTTCGGCTTCCACGTGATCCAGGTGCTCGAGGAGCGGCCGGCGGGGACGACACCCTTCGACGAGGTCAAGGACTCGATCCGCAAGCGTCTCGAGCTGCAGAAGGCGCAAGACCTCGCCGTCGCCGAGGCCGACAAGCTGCGCTCCGAGCTCAAGTCCCCCGCCGATTTCGACGCGGTGGCCGCGAAAGCGGACCTGAAGGTCGAGGGACGGACCCTCTCCGCCGACGACCACCCCGCCGATCTCGGGCCGACGCCGGAGTTTTCGAGCGGGATCGCCGCGCTCCAGCCGAATCAGGTCTCGAACCCGCTCCCGATCGCGCGCGGGTTCGCGATCGCCGGGTGCACCGAGATCGTGCCTCCCTCGGTCCGCTCGCAGTCCGAGGTCCTGGACCGCATCGCGAATGACATCCTCAACGACCGGGGGAAGACCGCCGCGCTCGCCGCCGCCCGGAAGATCCTCGCCGCCTCCTCGCTCGATGCCGGCGCCAAGGCGCAGAAGCTCGAGATGAAGAAGTCCGGCGACCTGACGAGCGGCGCGCTGCTGCCGTCGGTCGGCCGGTCGGCGGAGCTCGATGCGGCGCTCTTCGGTCCGGCCTCGCACGTCGGAAGCCGCGGCGTCGCCGCGACGCCCGGCGGGGCCGTGGTCTACGAGATCACGAGGCACGACGTCTTCGACCCGGCGAAGTTCGAGTCGGAGAAGCCGACGCTCCGGGACGAGCTGCTGCAGCAGCAGCGGAACCAGATGACCCAGGGCTTCATCGAGATGCTCCGGCAGGAGCACGTCATTGAAATCAATCAGCCGCTCGTCGATTCGGTGAACGGCTGATCGCGGGCGATGACGTTCCCGTCATCGCCTTGACCAAACGAGGTCTGGAAGGTCGCGCCTCCGCGCATCGATATTCTCCCGGGACCGGGAGGGTCCGTCGATGCTCGTTCAAGCGGCCGAGACTCGGTTCCAGAAGGGGCTCGTCGCGCTCGATGGCGGCCGCGGGCTCGAAGCTCTCGCGCTGTTCGAGGCGGCCATCGAGCTCGAGCGGCGGCTCGGCGCTCGCACGCCTCAGGCGCGGTATCTCTCCTACTACGGACTGAGCCTCGCGGTCGAGGCGGGGCGCGCGCGCGAAGGGGCCGAGCTCTGCCGTCAGGCGATCGCGCTCGAGTTCTACAACGCCGACCTGTGCCTCAACTACGGCCGCGTCCTCCTCGGCTGCGACCGTCGCAAGGAGGCGTACTCTGCGTTTCTCAAGGGCCTGTCCGTGCAGAAGAACCACCAGGGCATCCTGAGGGAGCTGTCGCGGATGGGCTGGCGGCGGCGCCCCGTCCTCCCCTTCCTCGCGAGGGGCAACCCGGTGAACATCGTGCTCGGCAGGATGCTCCGCCGGGACGGCGTTACCGAACGTCACCCAGCGACGCCCGGACCTGCGTGAGCACGTCGCGGATGTCGAACGGCTTCGCGAGGAAGCCGCCGCTCTGCGACATGTAGTATCCGAGGTTCGCGTCTGATTGCAGGAACCCCGACATGAAGATCGCGCGCCCCGCGAGCTCGGCGTCCATCTGGCGGATCTCGCGGTGGAGCATCACGCCGTCCATGTCGGGCAGATTGAAGTCGAGAAGGGCGAGGTCGTAGATGTTCTCGCGGATGAGCTTGAGGGCGGCCTCCGCCGTCGGCGCAGAGTCGACCGTGTAGCCCTCGGCCGTCAACACGTCCCGCAGCAGCTCGACGATCTCGGCCTCGTCGTCGACGATGAGAATTCTCTCGCCTGCCATCGGCAGCGGCCTCCAGGGAACGGCGAAGCTTATTACACCGGATCGCCGACGACGAGCACGATCTTCCCGAACACCTCGCGCGACTCGAGGCGCCGATGCGCCTCGGCGACCTGCTCCCAGGGAAGCACCGTATCGACGACGGCGTGCAAGCGGCCCGCGCCGAGGTGATCGAGCACGCGCATCAGCTCGTGGGTCGAGCCCATCGTCGAGCCGAGGATGGAGAGGCTCTTGAAATAGATGAATCTGAAATCGGTCTTCATCTCGTAGCCGGAGGTCGCGCCGCAGGTGACGTAGCGCCCGCCCTTCGTCAGGCATCGCACCGAGCGGTCGAACGTCTCGGCCCCCACGTGATCGACGATGACGTCGACGCCGCGCTTGCCGGTCCAGCGGCGGACCGCGTCGACGAACGCCGCGCCGTGATAGTCGACCGCCTCTTCCGCACCCAGCTCCATCGCGCGCGCCCTCTTGGCCTCGCTCCCCGCCGTCGCGAGCACGCGCGCGCCGAGGAACCGCGCGATCTGGATCGCCGCCGCGGAGACGCCCGACCCGGCCGCGTGGACGAGGACCTGCTCCCCCGGCCTCACGGCGGCGCGGGCGACGAGCATGTGCCACGCGGTGAGGAAGGTGAGCGGGACCGCCGCGGACTGCACGAGATCGAGGCCGGCGGGCCGGCGGAGGACACCTCGGTCACCGACGACGATGAGCTCTTGAAGGCCCCCGTCGCGGGTCTCGCCGAGGATGCCGTAGGAGCGGCAGAGAGGCTCCGTCCCCTCGCGGCACGCAAGACAGACCCCGCATGAGACACCGGGCGCGAGCACCACCTCGTCGCCGACGGAGCATCCTGCAGCACCGGGGCCGAGCGCATCGACGACGCCCGCGACGTCGCACCCGGGGACGATCGGCAGCGGGAAGACGTGCCCGGGCACTCCTTTTCGCACCCAGACGTCGAGATGATTGAGCCCGACCGCGCGGACGCGGACGCGAACCTCGCCGGGTCCCGGCTCGGGGACCGGGCGCTCTTCGAAGCGGAGCGCCTCGGGCCCTCCGTGCTCGCGGATCACGACCGCGCGCATCGTCAGCGGCCGATGTCGATCCAGACGCTCTTCGTCTCGAGGTAGCCGTCGAGCGCCTCGATGCCGAGCTCGCGCCCGAAGCCGCTCTGCTTGAAGCCGCCGAACGGCAGCGCGGGGTCGTAGAGGTTGTAGGCGTTCACCCAGACCGTTCCCGCCTGGATGGCGCGCGCCACACGGTGCGCCTTCGCCAGATCGCGCGTCCAGACGCCGGCCGCGAGGCCGTAGGTCGTCGCGTTCGCCTGGCGGACCGCATCGGCGGCGTCGTCGAACGGAAGCACGGCGAGCACGGGGCCGAAGATCTCCTCGCGCGCGATCGTCATCTCGGACGTCACGGCGTCGAAGACGGTCGGACGGACGAAATACCCCTTGCCGTTGTTGATCTCGGAGGCGCGGCGGCCGCCGGCCGCGACGTGCGCGCCTTCGGCGGTGCCGGATTCCACGTACCCGAGCACGGTGTCCATCTGCGCCTTCGAGACGACGGGCCCCATGCGCGTCGCCTTGTCCCGCGGATCGCCGAGCACCACCGCGTCGGCGCGCGCGGCGAGGTCGGCCACGAACTTCTCGTGAATGCCGCGCTCGACGAAGAGGCGCGAGCCGGCGGCGCACACCTCGCCCTTGTTGTAGAAGATGCCGGTGAACGCGCCCCGGAGCGCCGCCTCGATGTCGGCGTCGGCGAACACGATGTTGGGCGACTTCCCGCCCAGCTCGACCGACACGCGCTTCAACGTTCCCGCCGCATCCCGCAGCACGCTCTTTCCGACCTCCGTGCTGCCGGTGAACGCGACCTTGTCGACGCCCGCATGCTTGACGAGCGCCGTGCCGCACCCGCGTCCGGAACCGGGGAGCACCTGGAAGACGCCCGGCGGCAGTCCCGCGTCGAGTCCGATCCGTCCCATCTCGAGCGCGGAGAGCGGCGTCTGGCTCGCCGGCTTGAGGATGACGGTGCACCCCGCGGCGAGCGCCGGCGCGACCTTCCATGACGCGAGGAGGAACGGGAAGTTCCAGGGGACGATCGCCGCGACGACCCCGACCGGCTCCTTCAAGGTGAACGCGAAGGTGTCGGAGCGGCTCGCGAGGGTGCGTCCTCCGAGCTTCGTGGCCGCTCCCGCGTAGAACTGGAAGATCTGCGCCGCCATCGGCAGCTCGATCTTCGCGGAGTCGAAGAGTGTCTTGCCGGTATCGAGCGTCTCGAGGAGACCGAGGGACGACAGGCGTTCCTGGATGAGGTCCCCCATCCGCCAGAGGATCTTGCCCCGGTCGGCCGCGGTCATCTTCGCCCACGGTCCGGCAAGCGCCTTCCGCGCCGCGGCGACCGCAACGTCGACGTCCTCGGGCCCGGCCTCGGCGACCGTCGCGATCACCGACTCGTCCGCCGGGTTCACGGTCGTGAACGTCGCCCCGCTCTTCGCATCGGCCCACGCCCCGTCGATCAGGAGGCGGCCGGGGGCGATCTCGGTCGTGGTATCCATCGATCTTCTCCTGGGCTCTAGACCCGAACCGCCGGGTCGAACAGGCGCCGGTACTCCTCGCTCGCGTAACGGTCGGTCATGCCGGCGATGTAATCGGCGATCGCACGGTGGAGGCCGAACCGCTCCACGCGCCGCCGCGTGTCATCGGGAAGGAGCTTCGGATTCTCGAGGTAGCGCGAGAACAGCGACCTCAGGACCCGGGCCGCCTTGTCCTTCATCCGCTCGATGCGATGGTGCTGGTAGAGGTGGTCTCTGAGGAAATTCTTGAGCGCGCGATTCGCGGCGGCGACGTCCGGAGACAACCCCGCGAGCGGGCGTCCCACGCGCCGGACCTCGTCCACCGACCGCACGCCGGACGCACGGATCGAACGGCTCGTCGCATCGATCAGGTCGGTGACGAGCACGTCGATCACGCCGCGCAGCGCGACCGTGCGCACGCGCCGGGGATCGGCGTCGGGCCATTGGTTCCGCGCGCGCCGTAACGGATCGCCGTAGAGTGGGATCGCCTCCGCCAGAATCTCCTCGTCGAGGATCCCCGAGGAGAGGCCGTCGTCGATGTCGTGGTGGTTGTACGCGATCTCGTCGACCGCATCGATGATCTGGCCTTCGATCGGCGGTTCGAGATCGGGCTCGTATTCCGCGAACTCGGGTGCGCGCGCGACGTCGATCGGCCCCGAGTGCTTGGCGATCCCCTCGCGGACCTCGAACGTCAGATTGAGCCCGGGGAAGTCGGGGTAACGCTCCTCGAGGTACTCGACGATCCGGAGCGTCTGCCGGTTGTGATCGAACCCGCCGTGCCCGGTCATGAACTCGTCCAGGACCGCCTCGCCGAGATGGCCGAACGGCGTGTGCCCCAGGTCATGCGACAAGGCGAGCGACTCGACCAGGTCTTCGTTGAGGCCGAGCGCGCGGGCGACGGTGCGCCCGATCTGCGACACCTCGATCGAGTGCGTCAGACGGGTGCGGAAGTGGTCGCCCTCGTGATTCACGAAGACCTGCGTCTTGTACTCGAGACGGCGGAAGGCACGCGAGTGGATGATGCGGTCGCGGTCGCGCTGGTACTCGCTGCGGTAGCCGTGGTGCCGCTCGGGAAAGCGCCGGCCGCGCGTCGCCGCGCTGGTCTGCGCGTAAGGGGCGGAAGCGCCTTCGAGCGGGAGTTGAGTCGCGGGGTCGATCACTCGCCGAGAGTACCACCGGAGACGAAAAAGGCGCGGCCGGACGCCGCGCCTCGGTCGTCGCTCGCGAACGCGATCAGGCCTGGAAGCTGTGCCCGCAACCGCAGGTGCCGCTCGCGTTCGGATTCTCGATCTTGAAGCCGGATCCCTCGAGGCTCTCGACGTAGTCGATCTTGACCCCTTCGAGGTACATCCCCGACATCGCGTCCACGTAGACCTTGAGGCCGTCGAAGTCGATCACGTTATCGTTGGGCCGCTCCTGGTTCTCGAAGGTGAGCCCGTACTGGAACCCCGAGCACCCGCCGCCGTGGATCGCGACGCGCAGGCCGAAGCCGGTCTTGTTGTCGGAAGTCAGAAGCTCCTTGACCTTGCCGACGGCCCGTTCGCTCAGCTGAATCATCGTCGTCCCTCCGGGGGCGTCCGCTCCAGGGCGTCCCGACTTCAAGGTACGACAGCCCCCTCGAATCGTCAATTCAGACCGTAAAGAGTCCTCTTTCGGCCTGCTATGCTCGGAGGAGGCGGAAGGAGGGCGGCGTGCCGGCGCTTCAACGTATCCAGGTGCAGTTCCAGATTCCCTATAGCCGGCAGGCCCAGGACGACGAGCGCGTCCGGTCGTACCTGGCGAGGGGCTGGCGGATCGCCCAGCTCCAGCGTCTCTCCGATCACGAGGCCCTGATCACCTTCGAGTCGGACGGTCAGATCAGCCCGAGCTGACCGCCGACCTTCTTGAACGCGGCGAGCGCGAAGTCGAGATCGTCCTTCGTGTGGGCCGCCGAGATCTGGCACCGCACGCGCGCCTCGCCCTGCGGCACGACCGGATAGCCGAAGCCGGTCACGAAGACGCCCGCCTCGAGGAGCAGCTCGCTCGCGCGGATCGCCTTCGCCGTCTCGCCGAGGATGATCGGGACGATCGGCGTCTCGCCCGGCAGTGGCTTCAGACCCAACGCTTCGACCCCGGAGCGGAAGTAGCGCGCGTTCTCGTGGAGGCGCGTGATGCGCTCGGGCTGCGACTCGAGCGTGCGGACCGCGGCGAGCGCGCTCGCCGCGACGGTCGGTGGCAGCGCGTTCGAGAAGAGCTGGGGCCGGGAGCGCTGCACGAGGTAGTCGACGAGCGCTGCCGACCCGGCGGTGAACCCGCCGGCAGCACCCCCGAGCGCCTTCCCGAGCGTCGAAGTGACGACGCCGATCTCGCCCAAGAGACCGAAGTGCTCCGCCGTGCCCCGGCCGGTGCGGCCGAGCACCCCGGTGGCGTGGGAATCGTCGACCGCGACGACCGCGTCGTGGCGCCGCGCCAGCTCGACGATCTCGGGCAGTTTCGCGATGTCGCCCTCCATGCTGAAGACGCCGTCGGTGACGATGAAGCGGGTCCGCGCGGACGCCGACGCCTCGAGGAGCGATCTCAGCTCCCCCATGTCCGAGTGCTTGTAGACGCGACGCGCCGCCTTGCACTGCCGGACGCTGTCGATGATGCTCGCGTGGTTCAGGGCGTCCGAGATGACGACGTCCTGCTCGTCGAGGATCGCCGGCATCAGCCCTTCGTTCGCCGTCCAGCAGGAGACGTACGTGAGCGCGGCCTCGGTCCCGACGAAGCGGGCGAGCGCCTGCTCCAGCTCGCGATGGATCGTGAACGTGCCGCAGATGAACCGGACCGAGCCGGTGCCCGCCCCGTACCTGGCGAGCGCCTCCTGCCCCGCCTTCACGACCTCGGGCGCGTCGCAGAGGCCTGCGTAGTTGTTCGACGACAGGATGAGGACGCGGCCGCGCCCCTCCATCGTCGTCCATGCCGACTGCGGGCTGTCCAGGTAGTTGAGTCGCTTGTAGACCCCGGCCTTGCGGAACCCGTCGAGCTCGCCGGCGAGACGGGTGTCGAGGCCGCTCACGATTGGGTCCCGGGATCCGGCGCGGCAGGCCCGGCGCCGGGAAGGCCGAGGAACGCCGCTGCCTGCTGGAGCAGGAACTCGAAGTGACGCGGATCCATCGGATTCAAGCGGTACTCGTTGATGTACTTGACCTGCATCCCGAGCCATTCCTTCCAGCAGGCGGCGCAGACGTTCGCCAGGATCGTCTGCCCCATGGGACCGGGAAGGGGCGCCCTCGGAAGACCGGGTGCGTGGTTCTTGCAACGCGAGCACGTGACATCGGCCATGAGCGCTCTCCGGTGGCGAACTACGTTAGCAGGCCACGCTAGGATAGCGGCGGGAGAACCGATCATGGCGAACGAGAGCGAGATTCACATCAAGATCCCCGAGGACGTGCTGCGCGGCGTCTACGCGAACCAGATGGTCGTGCGTCACAGCCGCGAGGAGTTCGTGATCGACTTCGTCAACGTGTGCCCGCCCGAAGGGGTCGTGAACGCGCGCGTGATCGTGAGCCCCAGTCATCTCAAGAGGATGATCGCCGCCCTCGCCGAGAACCTCGGCCGCTACGAGGCGCGCTTCGGGACCTTGACGACGTCCGACGAGCCGCCGAGCCCCAAGTTCCAGAACTGAGCTAGGTCGTCCGCCGGAGCTCGCGGACGACGTGCCCGATCTCCGGGAGCACGAGACGGCTCAGGCCCAGAGCGACCGCGCGCGGCGAGCCCGGGAGCACGAAGACCGGCGTGCCGTTCACGATCCCCGCGCACGCGCGGCTCATCATCGCGGCGCTCCCGACTTCGTGGAACGAGAGCATGCGGAACAGCTCGCCGAACCCGTCGATCGTCCTCTCGAAGAGTCCTGCGACCGCCTCGACCGTCCTGTCGCGTCCGGAGAACCCGGTGCCCCCGCTCGACACCACCGCATCGCAGCCCGGATCGGACGACCACGAGGCGATCGTCCGCCGGACGTCGTCCGGTTCGTCGCGGACGATCGCCGTGGCGTAGACCCGATGCCCGGCTCCCGCGACGAGGTCACGCATCGCCGCTCCGGACACGTCGTCCGCCGCGGTGCGCGTATCGCTGACGGTGAGGAGGCCGAACGCGAGCGAGCCCTCGGCCCGATGCACGTGGTGGGTCATCGCGCGAGCGCGGCCCTCACGCGGCTCGCGATTCCCTCCGCGTCGAGACCGACCTCGGCGAGCAGTTCGCCGCGCGATCCGTGCGTCACGAAAGCGTCCGGCAGGCCGAGCGCGAGGATCGGCCCGAGCGCGCCTCCGTCCTCGAGAAGGGCCTCGGTGACGGCGTCGGCGAACCCGCCGCGGACGCTGTTCTCTTCGATCGTGACGAGGAGCGGCGACGACGCGCGGAAGCTGCGGAGGAGCGCACGGTCGACCGGCTTCACGAAGCGGCAGTTGACGAGGCCGGCGTCGATGCCGGCGACGGCGAGCGCCTCCCGGGCCGCCTTCGCGGTCTCGACCATGGCGCCGACGGCGAGGAGGCTGAGGTCGCGCCCTTCGGCGAGGACCTCCCACGAGCCGACCGTCAGAACGCGGGGGGCGCGGTCCGGCTCGAAGCCGGCCGGCACCGTGTCCCGCGGATAGCGGATCGCGAACGGTCCGGCCTCTTGGGACAGGCCCGTCCACAGCAGATCGCGCAGCTCGTTCCCGTCGCGCGGTGCGGCGACGACGAGCCCGGGGACGCAACGGAGGTAGCTCAGATCGAGGACGCCGTGATGCGTCGGGCCATCCGCGCCGACGAGGCCGGCGCGGTCGATCGCGAAGACGACCGGCACGTGCTGGAGCGCGACGTCGTGGACGATCTGATCGAACGCGCGCTGGAGGAACGTCGAGTAGATCGTGACGACCGGCCGGGCGCCCTCGCAGCCGAGACCGGCCGCGAAGCACACGCCGTGCGCCTCGGCGATGCCGACGTCGTAGAAGCGGTCGGGGAACCGCTCTTGGAACGCGCTCAAGCCGGTCCCGGTCGGCATCGCCGCGGTGATCGCGACCATGCGCGGAAAGGCGGCGGCGGCTTCGAGCATCGCCTTGCCGAAGACCGCGGTGTAGCCGGGCGAGGAACCTGCCCCGGCGGCGATCGCCTTACCGGTGACCTTGTCGAACGGTGAGACGCCGTGAAACCCCTCGTGGTCCGCTTCGGCGACCGGGAGTCCCTTCCCCTTCCGCGTCATGACGTGGAGCAGGACCGGGCCGCGCCGGTCGAGCACCTTCGGCAAGAGGTCGAGGAGCGCCGGGAGATCGTGACCGTCCACCGGCCCGATGTAGTTGAAGCCGAGCGCTTCGAACAGCCCGCCGGGCACGATCGCGGTCTTGATCGCCGATTCGAGGCGGGTGGCGAGATCCTTCGCACGCCCTCCGACGCGTGGGAGCTTCGAGACGGCGGCGAGACCGTCGTGGCGCCACTTCCGGAGGCGGGGATTCATCTGGATGCCGGTCAGATAGTGCGCCAGCGCGCCGACGTTCGGCGAGATCGACATCCCGTTGTCGTTCAAGACCACGAGGAGGTCGCGCCCCGAATGGCCGGCATTGTTGAGCGCCTCGTAGGCGAGGCCGCCGGTCATGGCGCCGTCGCCCATGACCGCGACGACCTTCCGCGTCTCCTTCGCGAGGTCGCGCGCGGCGGCGACGCCGAGCGCGGCGGAGATCGCCGTCGACGCGTGTCCCGCGCCGAAGGTGTCGAACGGGCTCTCCTCACGCTTGAGGAACCCCGAGATTCCGCCGTACTGCCGGATGCTCCAGAGCGCGTCCTTGCGCCCCGTCAACACCTTGTAGACGTAGGCCTGATGACCCGTATCCCAGACGATCCGGTCCCGTGGAAGATCGAGGACGCGCGCGAGCGCGACGGTCAGCTCGACAACGCCGAGGCTCGCGCCGAGATGCCCGCCCTTCTGCGAGACGACGTCGATGATGTAGTCGCGGATCTCACCGCAGAGCCGCTCGAGATCGGAGGGGGAGAGCGTGCGGAGATCGGCCGGGGCGCGAACGCGATCGAGCACGGACCCGCGAGACTCGGCCCGGGATTCCCTCCCGGCGAGATCGTCGAACCCGTCGCGAATCACATCGTCCATGCCGGGCTACTTTACAGCGCTTCCCGTCACGAGACTCCGGAGCACGGCGTCCACGCGCGCGTGGAGCGTGGCGAGGTCGTCGTCGTTGACGACGACGTGGTCCGCGAGGGCGAACGTCGCCCGGAGCTGCTGGCCCGCGGGGTTCGCGCTGTTCTCCTGCTGCTCACGGAGAACGAACTCGTCGAAGGTCGCGGGATCGCCGGGACGGGCGCGCCGCCGTGAGCGCTCGAATCGAACACGATCGGGTGCCGTGACGCCGAGGAGCGTGAAGCCGGGAACGCGGCGGAGCGCTTCGACCTCCCCCGGGTTCCGGATCGAGTCGACCACGTCCTTGCCGGCGAGCCGCGGGACGAGCCGCTCCGCGAGAACGGCCGCGCCGCCCTGCTCGCGAAGCATCGTGCCGATCCGGATCAGATGCTCGCGCTCCGGCGGGAGGCCTCGCGCCGCGGCTTCCTCACGCACGATGTCCGAGAGGGAGTGGGCGGCGAAGCCCAGCGACTCGAGGTAGGCGGACACCTCGCCTTTGCCCGCCGCGTTGGGGCCTGTGATCCCGAGAACGGAGATCATCGATCAGCGATTCGGAGGATCCTGCGAGGGCGGAGGCTCGTTGCCGCCGTCGTCGTTCGCGGGCGGCTCCGGCGGCGCACCGGCTTCTCCGGCGTTCGGAGGCGTCGGCGGGGGCGGGGCGTTCTGCTGTGCCGGCGGCGGCGTCGTGCGCGGCGACATCTGCGGGGCGTTCTTCCCGACGGGCCCGTGACCGCTCGGCGGATCGATCGTCGCGACGCCGCCCGGAGGGAGCGGGCGCATCGGATCGAGGTGCGGCCGCGCGACGATCGACATGTCGTCGTGCGGATTGCTTCGCACCGAGCTGATGCCCGTGCCGTAATTGTCGTTGGTCGGATAGCCGTCGGCCGCCTCGCCGAGCCTCATCCCCGCCTGGCCAGGCGCCAGCTGCTTCTGGACGCGGCCGGACGCGAACGGGCTCTGGGTCGCCGAGCTCGAGGGAGCACCCGAGCCGCCGCCCGCGATCGCTTGATTCGCGGGATAGTAGGTCGGGTTCCTGAAGACGTCCTGACCGGCGCTGACGATCTTGTTGACCATCGACAGCGGGAACGAGATCGTGTTGTTGTTGCCGAGATCCAGCTTCACCATGTCCTTCGTGACGACGTGGGATTGGACCGGCATCTCGGCGCCGTTGGTGAACTGAACGATCTCGTCGGCGCGGATCGTCGTGACTCCGATCAGGCCGAGGCCGAGGGCGAAGACGGACAAGCCAGCGATCTTCGTGTTACGCACCCGATCCTCCCGCCGCGACAGCATGCGACTGAGGTCCTCAGTTTACCGTGAGGGAGGGGGGCGGACAACCACTGCGCCGGCCGCGGTGCGGATCGGGAAGCCGCGCCCGAAGGGGGTTTGCGCGCCGTTCCGCGCCGCCCTATCATGCCGGGCCATGCTGAAGCACCCCACCGTTCCCGTCTTTTTTCTCGGACTCGCTCTGGCGCTCGCCCCAGGCTCCCCCGCCCCCCGTGCCGCCGAAGAGGCGGACGGGCCGCCCGTCAAGATCGCGGTCAGCGTCAGCCCCACCGCCGTCACCGCGGGCGGTGACGCGAAGGCGACTTTCCAGCTCACCCCGAACCCGGGGATCAAGCTCAACAAGTACCCGAAGATCAAGATCCGGATCCCGGAGTCGGCGGGCCTCGTCTCCGCGGCGGAAGCCTCCATCGGGAACCCGGCACCACCTGCGGCCGACAACCTCGACGCGAACTACTACCACGGCGCCGTCGATCCTCTCGCCGTCACGGTGCACCTCGATGCGGCCGCAGCGAAGGGAAAGCACGACCTGCAGGGAGAGCTGCGCTACTTCTACTGCGTCGCCGCGTCGGGCTACTGCGCGCCGGCGAAGGTCGCGGTGACGATCCCGGTCACGGTCCGCTGACGGTCAGCCCCCGGGCCGACGCCCTCACGCTCAGGATCGTCGCACCGGTCGCGGCGATGGCGCGGGCGACCTTCGCCTCGGTCCCCTCGGCCGCGACGGCCACCATGCATCCGCCGCCTCCGGCGCCGCACACCTTCGCACCGATCGCGCCCGCCCGCCGCGCCGCGCGGTCGGCCGCGCGGAGGAGGGGGGTCGCCACCGAGGGCGCCAGGCTGTAACGGAGGCGCCCTTCCTCCCCGAGCCGACGTCCGGCCGCGTCGACGTCCCCGGCGCGGAGCGCCTCGGCCATCGAGCGCGCGATCGTCGCGATCGCCTCCATCCGCCGCACCGTCGCGGCCTCGCGCTCGACGTAGCGCCGGAACATGTCCCAGTTGCTCACCCCGGAGCCGCGGGGCTGTCCGGTGTACGCGAGCACCAGACGCGACTCGAGCGCGCGCACGCCGGGGAGCGCCTCGCGCGAGACGCCGTCCGCCCGGTGGTGGTAGGCGGCCAGCCCGCCCCAGATCGCGGCGAGATAGTCCTGGCGTCCGGTCGGGACGCGGATCTCGCGCGTCTCGAGGTTCATGACACGCTCGAGGAGCGCCGCGCGGCCGAGCCTTTCACCCGTCGCCGCCGCGAGCGCCGCCCCCACCGCGATGCCCAGCGTCGACGAGCCGCCGAGACCGGCTCCGGCGGGAGCCTCCGCCCGGCAGGTCAACGTGAGCGCGGTCTCAGGCGCGAACGCGTCGACGAGACGGAAGAGCCACGAGAGCGGGCCGCGGAACGCGGCCGGGCCGAGCGGGAGCGACCGCACCTCGCGGCGCTTCCTGTCGGCGCTCACGATCTCGACAGACCGGTCGCGGCGTGGAGCGACGGCGGCATGCGCGCGCAGGGCGATCGCGACGTTGACCGTGACGGCGTCCTCGACCATCTGGGAGATCGGCCAGATGTCGAGCGTTCCACCGGCGAGATCGATGCGCGTCGGCGCGGACGCGGTGCTGGCCCGGAGCTTCATGGCGAGGCCGCGCATCCTACACCGGACCGGGCTCCTATAATCCACGCCGCGTGAGACCGACCCAGAAGCTCCTGTTGGCGCTCCTCGCCGCCGCCGCTGCCGCCGTCGTCTGGCTGACGCTCCGCAGCCGCCAGCCGCCGCTCCTTCCCGCCGACGCGACCCACGCGACCTGGGAGAGCGCGGCGGCGTGCGATGCGTGCCACGGTCCGTCGGCCGCGGTGCCGCGGTCGGCAAAGCACCCCCTCGGCTTCGACTGCCTGCGCTGCCACGGATCGCGCTAGGCCCGCTCCCACGGATCGACCGGCGTTCCGAGGACGGCGAGCAGCTCGGCGACCACCATCGCGGTCGCACCCCAGAGCTTCTCGCCGTCGATCTCGAAGTACGGGATGTCGATGCGCGTGCCGTCGCGGTCGACCGTCTCATGCTTCAAGAGCGCCCCGCCGGCGAGAGCCTCCACCTCGATCTCGACGATCCGCCGCACCTCGCGCTCGCACGGGCGGACGAGAGGAGGCCGCGCGGCGGTCGCCGTGACCGGATGGAGCACGTAACCGCTGACCGGGATGTGCAGCGCGGTGAGGTGGAGCCGCGGCTCGGCGACTCCGGGCGCGAGGCCGATCTCCTCCGCCGCCTCTCGAAGCGCCGCATCCTCGACCGTCTCCTTGGGCTCGATCGCGCCACCCGGAAACGCCACCTGTCCACCGTGCCGTGCCAGATGCGTGCCGCGCACCGTGAGCAGCAGGACCGACCGCCCATCGCGCGGGTAGAGCAGCACCAGCGCCGCCGCAGGGCGCGCCGAAGAGGGAACGTGTCCGGGGATCCAGAGCCGCCGCGGGCGCGGCGCCATCGCCGCCTGAGCGTCCGAGCCGGGAAGCGGCCGGCCGCGGGCGGCGTCCAGGACCGCATCGAGCCGGTCGAAACGCATCGAAGCACGATAGCGAACCGCTGCGAGTTGCGGTAGAACCCTGGCGGTGCTCGCCGCCATCCTGCTCGCCGCCGCATCCCACGTCACCGTGGCCACGAGCCGCGGCGACCAGTCGCTCGCAGTGTATGCCCCGGCGGACGGTGCGCCGAAGCGCGCCGGGCGGCTCGTCGTCGTGCTCTCCGGCGAGGGTGGCTGGCGCGCGTTCGACGTCCAGCTCGCGGAGTGGCTCGCGGCGGACGGGTACTGGGTCGGCGGCATCGATTGCCTTCACTACTTCATGTCGGCGCAAGACGACCGTGCGGTCCTCGCCAAAGACGTCGCCCGCTTCGCCGACGCGCTCGTCGCGGCCGCCGGCGCGCCGGAGAAACCGAAGATCGCGCTCGCCGGATACTCGTTCGGCGCGGACCTGGCTCCCTGGATCGCCGGTGCTCCCGGCGCCGATCCGAGAATCGGCGCGCTCGTCATGATCGGGCCCGACAAGACCGGCAGCCTGGAGTTCCGGCTCTCGGAGCTCCTCGGCCTGTCGTCGTCGAAGAACCACGTCTTCGACACGGCGGGCGCGCTCGCGGACGCATCGTCGGTTCCGGTCCTCTTCGTCCACGGCGGCTCGGACGACGAATCCGACGCACCCGAGCTCGCGGCGGGCTTCAAGGGCGTCAAGGAGCTCGTCGTCGTCCCGAAGGCCACTCACCACTTCAGCGGACACGAGGCCGAGCTGAAGCAGGCGGTCCTCGACGGCCTGAAGCGGCTCCTGGCGCGATGACGTCGACCGTCGAGGCGGCCCCACGGGCTCGAGGCGCCCTCGCGCGCCTGCTCCCCGCCGCGCGCGCCGCGTGGCCGTGGATCCTCCTCGCGGCGGTCGCGATCGTCGGGTGGAAGGAGCTGCGGCAGGTCGATCTCGTCCAGGTCCGTACGCTGCTCCGCGCGACCGACGCCACGCGAATCTTCGTCATCTTGCTCGCGACCGCGGCGAACTTGGCGCTCGCGGGCGCGTACGACGTGATCGCGCTCGGCCCGCCCGAGCGATCACCCGCGCTCTCGCGGCGATTCTCGGTCGGCGTCGTGGCGTTCGCGTGGAGCAACTTCCTCACGATCGGTCCCCTGGCCGGTCCGGCTCTCCGTGTCTGGCTCTATGGATCGATGGGCGTGGCCCTGGACCGGGGGAGGCGTGCGCTCGTCATCGTTTTCGCGGCGTTCACCTGCGGCCTCCTCGCCTGGTGCGCTGCGGTCGCGCTCCCGCTGCCCGGCGCGCTCGACGCCCCGGCGGTGCGGACGTTCCTCGCGGCGGGACTCTGCATCGCGCTGGCGCTCGCCGCGGCGCGGCTCCCGGCGCTCTGGCCGGGCGAGCTCCAGAGAACGCGGCGGCTGGGGGCGCTCGGTCTCGCCGCCGTCGCCTTCGCGGATTGGCTCCTCGCATGGCTCGTCTTCCACGCGGCGATCAAGACCCAGGTGCCGTCGATCGGAGCGGCCGCCTCACTCCCCACCTTCTTCTTCGGACAGCTCGTCGGTCTCGCGAGCCTCGTCCCCGGCGGGCTCGGATCTGCGGACCTGTTCTGGGGTGCGCGCCTCTCGGCGATGGCGGGGAGCCACGACCAGATCGCGGCGGCGCTCGTCCTCTACCGCTCGGTCTATTACGTCCTGCCGTTCCTCTTCGCGAGCCTCGTCCTCGCGGGGCGTCTGGTCTCGGCGGGACGGCGCACGGCGGCGATCGTGAGGACCGGCCTCGCCTCGTATGCGTTCCTCTGCGGTGCGGTGCTCCTCGCCTCGGCCGCTTCCCCGTCGCTGGCCGACCGCTCCCGGTGGCTCCAGCAGACGGTGCCGCTGATCCTGGTCGAGATCTCGCACGGCACCTCGATCGCCCTCGGATTCCTCCTCATCGTCATGAGCCGCGGCCTCGCGCGCGGGTACCGCTCGAGCCATCGCATCTCGGTGGCCCTCTTCCTCGCCGCCGCGCTCACGACGTTTCTCAAAGGGCTAGACTACGAGGAAGCGATCCTGGCGCTCGCCGCGGTCGCGCTCCTCCTCATCTTCCGCGGCGTCTTCGAGCGCCAGGGCCGCTTGCACCCATCGCTCGAGTTCGTCGCGGGGGCGGGGCTCGCCGCGGTCCTCCTCTTCGGTGCCGTGGGACTGGGCTCCTACGACGCATGGCCCGACGTCCCGAGCGCGTTCTCACGATTCGCGTTCCTCGCGCACGAGGAGCGGTTCGTCCGCGGCCTCATCGTGCTCGGGGCCGTCGCGGCGATCGTGGCCCTGCGCCTCGGACAGCGTCCCCGCTCCCCCGACGTGCTCCCGCCGCCCGCCGCGATCGACGGCGCTCTGCAGACGATCGGCGTCCTGGGGCACGGCACCCCGCCGCTCCTCGTCGCGACCGGCGACAAAGCGATCTTCCGGTCGCCGGGCGGCGGTGACGGGTTCGTCCTCTACCGGACCGCCGGCCGGTTCCTCGTCGCCTGGTCCGATCCGGTATGCGGGGCGGGGCTCGAGCGCCGGCTCCTCTCCGATTTCACCGAGCACGCGGCCGATTGGGACCGCGAGGCGATCCTCTACCAGATCTCGCCGCAGCTCCTCCCGGCGGCGCACGATCTCGGTTACGTCTTCTTCAAGCTCGGCGAGGAGGCGATGATCGACCTCCGCGCGTTCGACCTCAAGGGGAACAAGGCGAAGGCCCAGCGTCATGCGATGAACGTCGTCGAGCGGGCGGGGGGGCGGTTCCGCGTGGTGAGCGGCGCCGAACTCCGCGACCTCCTCCCGGCGCTCCGCCGCGTGTCGGACACCTGGCTCGCGGGGAAGAAGACGACCGAGAAGGCGTTCTCGCTCGGTCGCTTCGACGAGACTTACCTGATGCGCTTTCCGTGCGCGGTCGTCGAGAGCGGCGACGGTCGCGTCGTCGCCTTCGCCAACGTGCTCGAAGGACCGATCAACGAGGAGATCTCCGTGGACATGATGCGTTACGACGGGACGGTCGACCCCGCGCTCGGCACCGGGATGGAGTACCTGCTCCTCTCCCTCATGCGGGACGCCAAGGCGCGCGGGTTCGGCCGTTTCAATCTCGGGATGGCGCCGCTCGCGACCGTCGGCGAGGCGCGCCGCGCACGGCCGATCGAACGGCTCGCGCGCCAGTTCTTCCTGCACGGCGAGGCCTGGTACAACTATCAGGGACTGCGCCGCTTCAAGGAACGCTTCCACCCGTCGTGGGAGCCGCGTTACATGGCGTACCGGCGCCCGTGGGATTGGCCGTTCGCCGTGGCCGCGACGACGCAGCTCATCTCGGGGCGGTGGAGCGCGTTCATCCCCGGGCGGGGGTCGCGCGGATGAAGGCGATCGCGCTCGGCTTGGCACTCCCGCTCCTGCTCGGCGCCGCCGCCGCCCATCCCGCGAAGCCGTCGAAGCCGCCGAAGCCGTCGCCCGCCCCGCCGGGCGTCACCGAGGAGACGCGCAAGCTCCCCGGCTTCGGTGACGTGAAGATCTACCATCCGAGCGATCTCGCGAAGGCGCGCGGGGTCGTCCTCTTCATCTCGGGTGACGGGGGCTGGAACCTCGGCGTCGTCGACATGGCGCGCCGGCTGGCCCCGCACGCGATCGTCGCGGGGCTCTCGATGCCGGCGTGGCAGAAGCGGGCGGAGCAGTCGCCCTCGTCGTGCTGGTACCCGGCGGGCGACCTCGAGGTGGCCGCCCAGGCGCTCGAGAAGTCCTACGCCCTCCCGCGCTACCTCCGGCCGATCCTCGTGGGCTACTCGTCGGGCGCGACGGTCGTCTACGGCGCGCTCGCGCAAGCGCCGCCGACGACCTTCCGAGGCGCGGTGAGCCTCGGCTTCTGTCCCGACCTCGAGGTCCGGCGCCCGTTTTGCGGGACGAAGACGTGGAAGCCCGGTTGGGACGAGAAGAAGCATCAGAGCTGGCTCGGAGAGACCGACGCGATGCCCGCGCGCGAGGGCGGAGGGACGAAGTGGATCGCCCTCCAGGGGTTGATCGACCAGGTCTGCGCGCCCGATCAGACGGTCGCCTTCGTCCACCGTGTCCCGAACTCCGAGATCGTCTCGCTCGAGAAGGTCGGTCATGGGTTCTCCGTCCCGGCCCGATGGGGAGGCGCCTTCGACCGTGCCGTCGAGGATCTGCTCGAGCCGGGGAGCGTCCTCGACCCGCAGCCTCACCTCGTGCATCGCGACGCCGCGTACCTCTCCCCCGACGATCTCGCGGCGAAGCTCGACACGCTCGACCTCCCGCTCGAGACGATCTGGCCCGCCTCGCCGCAGGCGGTCTTGATCTTCGTCTCGGGCGACGGAGGGTGGGCGGAGCTCGACGACACCGTGGCGCACGCGCTCGCCAGCCACGGCGTCGCCGTCATCGGATGGAACGCGCTCCGCTACTTCTGGCTCGAGAAGAAGCCCGAGACGTTCGCGGCCGCGCTCGTGAAGCTCGTCGACGCGCTTCCCGGCAACCTTCCCATCTTCGCGGGCGGCTACTCGTTCGGCGCCGAGACGGTCTCGGTCGTCCTCGCGGCGACGGAGAACACGTCGCTCGAGCGGATCACGGGCCTCGTGCTCCTGGCGCCGGGGACCTACGCCTCGTTCGAGATCAGCCCGCTCGACTGGTTCCGGAACGACGCGACGCCCACCGCGCATTCAGTCCCCAAGGCGCTCGCGGGCTCGGGCCGCCCGATCCTCTGCCTCGAGCCGAAGGGATCGAGCGACAGCGGCTGCGCGATCCCGGCGGAACCGGGGCTCGACCGCGTCGAGCTTCCCGGAGGCCACCACTTCGACCGCGACTACGAGGGCTTGGCCTCTCGCATCGCGACGTTCATCTCCGCGAACAGCCCGCGCTGAGCCTTTCGCGCGCCCGGCACGCGGAAGGCGCCGGTATCGAGACCTGGGCGGACACGATCGAACCCGTGCCGCCGCGCCGCGATCTCGAACCGCCGCGCGAGAAGATCGGCGTAGGCGCCTTGGCCGCGCATGCGCGCGCCGAACTTCGGATCGTAGAGCTTGCCGCCGCGCGTCTCCCGGATCCGGTCGAGGATCTTCGCCGCGCGCGACGGCTCGTGCTCGGCGAGCCAGCTCGAGAAGACCTCCTTCACCTCGTGCGGCAGGCGCACGAGGATGTAGTTTGCGTAGGACGCGCCGGCGTCCGCCGCGGCGTCCAGAATCGCTTCGAGCTCGTGGTCGTTCAACGCGGGGATCATCGGCGACGCCAGAACACCGGTCGGGACACCGGCCGCGGCGAGCGCCTTGACCGCTTCGAGACGCCGGTGCGGCGCCGAAGCCCGCGGCTCGAGGCGCCGCGCGAGGCCGGCGTCGAGCGTCGTGACCGAGAGGAAGACGCTCGCCCGCCGCTCGGCGGCCTCGGCGGCGATGAGGTCGAGATCGCGGAGAACGAGCGCCGACTTCGTCACGATGCTGAACGGGTTCCGGTGCGCCGCGAGGACCTCGAGGATCGCCCTCGTGATCTTCCGCTCGCGCTCGACCGGCTGGTACGGGTCGGTGTTCGTTCCGAGCGCGATCGGCGCGCAGACGTAGCCCGGCTTCGCGAGCTCGCGCGCGAGCAGGGCCGCCGCCTCGGGCTTGACGAAGATCTTCGTCTCGAAGTCGAGCCCGGGGGAGAGGTTCAAGTACGAGTGCGACGGACGCGCGAAGCAGTACGCGCACCCGTGCTCGCAGCCGCGGTACGGGTTGATCGAGACGTCGAACGGGACGTCGGGCGACTCGTTCCGCGTCAGGATGCGGCGCGCGGTATCGGTGAACGTCGTCGTCGCCGGGGACGGGGGCAGATCGGCCGGATCGAGATCGTCCCAGACCGGCTCGAGCGACCGGGGCTCGAACCGGCCGGCGGGATTCGCGACCGCGCCGCGTCCCTTCGGCGGTTCAGGCCCCGGCACCGACCTACCTCGAGAACGTGATCTTGAGCGTTTGCCACTCGCGCCCGCCGGTCGGCGTCGCGAATTCCTCGTAGGTCCAGTTGTTCGGATCGACGAACGCCGTCACGCTGCGGATCTTGAGCGGCTGGCGCGTCATCGGATCGACGATGTGCGCTCCCATCATGATCCGCTTGATGCGCTTGTCGTACGAGCCGTCGTAGTGGATGAACGACGTCCCCATGTTGTCGATCCACTCCCCGACGTACTTCTTCGCCATGTTGTCGTATCCGATCAGCATCATCCCTTCGAACGGCTGCCCCATGAGCGTCGCCTTGTGGACGACCTGCACGAAGCGGCCGCCCATGAGCGGCGTGCCCTCGGAGGTACCGTCGGTCTCTTCGGACGGGCGATTGGGATCGATGCGCGAGACGATGTGCGCTTTCCAACGGCCGAGGTAGTTCTCGAGGACCTTGTGCGCCTCGCCGGGCGTCGCCGCCTCCTTCCACTTCTCGTCGGGCGTCTGCGGCGTGGCCTCGGGCGCCGCGGGCGCCGGCTTCGTCTGCTTGGGCGGCGGGACCTTCCTCGGCGGCGCCGGGGTGCCCTGCGCCATCGCGATCGCTGTGGCGCCTCCGCACAGCAGCGCCGCTGCGAACACCCCGCCGATCGTCTTCCGCATTCCGCTCATCGTCCCTCCTCGTTCACGGTCATGGAGTCTAAGAGATAGCCCCTCGAGATGCAAAAGTAAAGCGAAAATCTAGTCACCGTACCAGTTCTTGTCCCACGCGTGGCCCTCGAGCTTCCGGAGGAGCTCGGCGCTGAGCACGCGGCCGTCCGAGACCGCCGCGTTCGCGCGAGCGTTGGCCGTACGGCGCATCCCCGGGATCACGGTCGACACTTCGGGGCGCGAAAGGATGAAGCGGAGCGCCAACTCGGGAAGCGAGCGCGCCTCGTCTCCCAGGAGGGGCTTCAATGCGTCCACACGATCCGCCGCCTGCCGGCGCCGGTCGTCGCGAAAGTAGCGGTGACGCCAGTCCCCTGCCGGAAAGACCGTGTCCGCGCGGATCGAGCCCGTGAGCGCGCCCTCGTCGAACGGCACGCGGACGACGATGCCGAGGTCGCGCTCGCGCGCCAAGGAGAACAGCGCTCGCTCCGGCGAACGATCGAAGATGTTGTAGATGACCTGGGCCGTCGCGAAGATCGGATCTCGAAGGGCCCGAAGCGCGGTCTCCGGGGCGTGATCGTTGATCGAGATCCCCCACTGCCGCACCTTCCCTTCACGCACCAGCTCTTCCATCGCCCGCCGCGTCTCCGGCCACGCCGGCTCTTCGAGCCACGCGTCGTGCCACACGTGGAACTGCTGCACGTCGAGTGCCTCGCGTCCGAGGTTGCGAAGCGAGGTCTCGCAGGATCGCCGCACGTAATCCGCGGGAAAGACATCCGCGATCTTCGACGATGCGCGCGCCGGCCACTCGCCGTTCTTCGGCGGGATCTTCGTCGCCACGGTGAGACCCGATCGCCCGGCGATCGTCCGCGCGATGAGGCGCTCGCTGTGACCGTCGCCGTAGGCCAGCGCCGTGTCGACGAAATCGACGCCGTGATCGATCGCGGCCTCGAGAGCGGCGGCGCCTTCCTCGTCGGGAACGCCTCGCCACATCGTCGCGCCGAGACCCCACGCGCCGAATCCGATCTCGGAGACCGTCAGCCCCGTCGCTCCCAGCGGGCGATGCTTCATGGCCCGCGATCCTAGAGACTTTCCCGACGGTCGTCGAGCCGCGTCGCCTTGCCCGGCCTCGCCGATTCTGCTAGAAATGGCCGGTCCTTTCCCGTCGATGCCGGTATAGCTCAGTCGGTAGAGCGGCTGATTCGTAATCAGCAGGTCCCCAGTTCAAGTCTGGGTGCCGGCTCCATGAAATCAAACACTTGTGCAGTTCGTGAAATCCTGCGACTAGGGAAAGCAACCTCGCAGTAACCCTGCGTCGTCGGGTAGTGAAGCCGTGTCCTCATGACTTGCGCTCCCGTCCGCAGGAACGTTGTTAGATGACCTCTTCACTTCGGCAACGATGGAATAGGGCAGCTCGCCCCCGGAGACGGTCGGCTGCGACGTGCTGTCATGCGGCGTTGAAGACATCGATGTATTCCGATTACTGGACAAGCCCAATTACCTTTAGGTAAGGAGAGGGTCTGGTTGCACGAGCATCGCCCCAAGGCATCCTGCGTGACTTCGGATACGAGCAGTACAGAAGGCGCTTGGATCTCGTAACCCCAACAAAGGCATTGCGTCGCTCCTCATCAAGTTCCGATCCCTTCGCTCGATAGTCGGGGAAAATGCCCTCCGCCATCCCGACCAGACAAACGACTTCGAATTCCAAGCCCTTGGCGGAATGGACCGTGAGCAATGCGACTCCATCCGAGTTGCGTTGCTGAGTAGTTCCGAGGGCAAGCGCGCTAAGGAAACCGGCGACGCTAGGGTTTTGCGCAGATGCGCGAAGGTAGGTGTCCCATTCTTGTAGCAAGACCTCGGTGTCGTCGTAGATGGCCTGGCGCTCATCGTCTCCCAGCGAATCAGCAAAGGCCCGAAGCACGCGCGTCGGCCCCTTGATGTCTAGCCGCTGGGTCGGGGACACAACCTTAGCTAATGCCTCAACGCTTACCGCCCAGTCCGACGTTTTCGCCCGGGACACGACCTGCCGTAGGTACTCAATGAGGCCGTCGTGATCAATCGGTGGCTCACTGTTTGTACTGACATCCCATTTCTTGAGCAGCGCCGCGAGGTGAAATCTATCCTTCGGATTGGCGATCAGCCGCATTCCCAGTTGGAAGCTGTCTGCAGCTTTGGATTCATTCTCGTGAATGACTGAGACCCGCTTGTAATAAGGAATACTCCCGTTCTTCAACGCCTTCTCGACGTGCAAAAGGGCGAAGCGGGTGCGAGCTAAGACCGCGCATCGGCTCCAGGAAATGGACCCCTCCACATCTCGGTGTCCATGCTTCGAAAGCTCCTTTAGTTTCGCCACAACTAGGGAGGCTTCATTCTCCTCATTTTCACCCACCAAGAGCCCCAACTCGCCGGCAATTGGCAATTGTCCACTTACCGAATAGCTCTCTTGAAGCGATGATGCCGCACGGACAATTGCTTTCGAGCTCCTGAAGTTTTCTTTCAGCTCAATCGTCGCCGCGTTGAACTCTTCCGCAAAACGATCCATAAACTTTGGACTGGCCGTATTGAACCCATAGATCGACTGCTTCGGGTCGCCAACCATCATCACGTTCTTGAATTCATCGCCGCACATCGCCGTGAGGACTGCGTACTGTGCTTCGTTTAGATCTTGTGCCTCATCGATGCAAACATATTTGAAGAGCCGGCGATAGAAGTCGGCTACTTTCGGATACTCCGTAAGCAAACGGTAGCTAAGCAGGAGAAGGTCTTCAAAGTCATAGGCATTGCAAGCCCTGAGGCCGGCGTTGTAAGCCTCCATGATGCGTTGATTGAGTTCCAAGTCTGCAAACGGCTGCGAGATTGGATGTGCCTTGATCAACGCGATGCCTCGCAACCACCTATCCAGAGTTTCGCTTCTCGCCTTCGCGTCCCCCGATCTCATCAATTCTTCAGTAAGCAGCGGGTCTGCCGCTACAGCCTCCATCAGGATGCCTTTGCGGTCAGCCCAGTGCTCGAACAACTGGGGAGAGCCGCTAACTCCAACGTGTTTGCCGCGCTCCGAGAGCATGGTTAGACAAAATCCATGCAGGGTCCCAATGAACACCCGATCTAGGACGGAGCCTAGGTCTTGGAGGCGCTCTCGCATCTCATTGGCGGCCTTATTCGTGAACGTAAGAGCTAGAACTCGAAAGTGACCGGTTTCGTTTGCCAGTCGACGGACACGTTCTGTCAGTACCCTGGTTTTTCCAGAACCGGGGCCTGCAACGACCAACAGTGGGCCGTCGCCGTGATCAACGATCAGTTGCTGCGTTACCGACAGCCAAGCGTGTGCCAATGGCTAGCTCCTGCTCAAATCGAAGCGCTTGGAGATTTCAGCGAAGAATTGTGCGACGGTTGTGGGTACGCGACGGGCAGCATCTGGGAGGGCCGCTATGACTTCGGCGAGAGATGTCGCAACGCTCCCCTTGTTGCCACGCAGAGCGTCAATGGCAGCCCTCTCACGTCCTCCGGCAGACGTGTAGTCCCGAGTGTACTCAACGCCAGCCTTCTTTGGCCCCGGTCGTCCGTTGTGCTCCTTGATGTACTGATCAATGAACCCTGGTTCGAATACTCTGGCGAGCGCTTCTTCGATCTGCGGCAGGTAACCGTCTCGAACAAGTTCAGCCTCGATGTCCCCTTTCTCGGGGATTACCGTTACCTCGCAACGCGTCTTGTAGTCTGCTATTCCGATTTTGGCTAGCGACGAACTGAGCTGCTTTAGTGCAGCGTCTTCACCGTCGGAATAGATGAACCACGGAATTCCAAAGCTCTCGGCAAGCCAAACGAAGGGGAAGTAGTTGTGGCCCGCCACGCCAACAAAGCTAAAACCGAGTTCGTGGACAGTCTTGCCCCAATACGCATTGGCCCAGATTGGGAAAACCAACTCTTCGGTGACGATGCCCTCGTACAAGATCAGGGCCCGCGAGAAGAGTAGGTCGCCTCTGGTCGCGACAACTTGGCGTTCCACGGCTCGTCGCTCATCATCTGTGATCTTGGAAAGATCGAGCTCGGCGACCGTGCTTTCGCTTTGAGTACGCCCGATCAGGCGAAGATCGGCAAGCCCTGCTTGCCCGGAAATGTACGGTGAATGTGTACTGAGCAGGCGTTGAGCCGAGACCGTGGCAATTTGGTGATATAGGGCTCTCTGGGCTTGAGGATGTAGGTGAGCCTCGGGTTCTTCCAAGGCTAAGAAGGCATGAACGGCGTCGCCTGTTGCCTCCGCTTGTTTTTTCTTCCACTCTACGTAGGCCCGAAACACCAGAAGCGATGCGAGGCTTCGCGTTCCCATGCCATGCTTGGCCAAGGGGAAAGGCTGGGCGCCCGGAGTTGACAGTGTCACATCCACTCCGCGCGATAAGTCTCGCAGCGTTCGCGGGACGGGCGAGATATTTATCCCGGCCTTCTTCGCAGCGATTACGTCTTCGAGATTGACGAGGTTCTGGTGAATGTGTGTGAGGACACCGCTCTTGGAGACCAGTTCCTCGTTTAGCTTGGTGAGCGCGGCCTCAAAATCTTTTATCTCGGCGTCGCTCAGCCCCAAGTCGTCCGTCAAGCGCCTCCAGAACGAGCCCCTTGCCCGGAGGTCATTCTCCAAGTCTCGTTGAGCGTCGATGTACGAAACGGCCATTGGCTCAATCTGTGTGCTGACAACCGCATGCGCCTCCTCCGTGCCAAGCCAATCCGCGAAGGGCTTCCAATCTTTTAGGAACTTCCTAGAAAGGGCATACTCGCCCCTCACCGGATCCCACATCAATGTCGTTCGAATGCCGACAAAGTCGTGTACCGCCGAATCCTGCGCGATGCCGTGACCCCAGAGCGCCGTCCAAAAGCTACCCGCAGGGAACGAGTCCAGCACCGCACCATCCTCTCCGATGGGCCTGATCAAGACATCGACTACCGCCTTTCGATCCTTAGGGAGACTGGGCTCGCCGAAAGTGGTGTGGATATCGTCGACGCCTATCAACTTGCGGCCGGCGCCGAGCGCAACGTTTATCGCATCTAGGAGGTTAGTCTTGCCAGCATTGTTGGCGCCCACAAGCAATGTGAGATCGCCAAGCCGTACCGACACGTTTCGGAATGATCGAAAGTTGCTAATGCGGAGCTCGAGAACCGATATCCCGCTTGAAACGCCCGTCATTCCGCACTCGCCATCATCCGGAAGTTTCTCGCCGCCTGGCGGGGCTGATCATCCGCCCCAGGGCTCGGTAGTCCGAGCGGTCGGACGTTGATCTGGTTCAAGCACCGTTTCGGGACGATTCGAACGACGCGAGAATCGCCGCCTGAAGGCGTCGCTTCACCCCTGGCGAAGCGTCCAACAGTTGGCTTGGCGACGATTCTCGCCCACACGATTTCAGCGCTTTTCATCTGCGACAAAAGCTATCGCTGTAGGGTCAAGCAACCCGTACGTGTGGATGAGTGCGGCTAACGGCCTCACTACGTCGAGCTTCCCGTATTGCTTCTGGTGGTTGAGGTTGTGCATCAGCGACGCGATTGCTGGCGAAATCGAAGAGAGGATCTCCGGGATGTTCTGATCTGGATTGTCGTTGAAGAAGTGCCAAAGTTTCGCGGGTGGCTCCGGAGCCTCGTTCGTGACCCAGGTAATCCACTCTTCCACGTAGGGTACCTTGAGCCGCCAATGGGTTAGGTTGCGGTAGTCCAGGCCGACCCAGCGTTCGAGGCAGCGACGAACCTGATCGCGAAACGCTGCCGCCTCATGCTCTTTGACTGAGACCGACACGATCGGATTGCCCAGGGGCACGCGATAGCTAAACCCATCACCCGGCCGGGAACCATCCGAGGCATTTGGCAACGGGGATGCGCGATAGCGATTCTGCATCGATCGGCCTTCCGCTTCAGTGAAATCACCGAGCGAAAGATCAGGGACCAAGACGACTTCACCAGGCATTCCCTTTTGCCACGGCACCCACCACATGAATTGAGTGCTGTAGAGATTGACTCTCCATTCCTTGAGATCGACAACGCATACAACGAATGACTGCTGCTGCTCGTACAGCCACTCCAGTTCGTAGCGCTTCCAATCGCCCCGGTCGTTCATACCGCCGTATCGGATCTCCGGGTCACTCCTGGACTTCACTTGAACGCCAAAAGCCCGACCGGCGAAGAGCGCGTGCCGTTCGCGTCGCGTGAGGGTGCACAACAGGTCGTACCCGAAGTCCATAGGCACCGGGACGGGGACGACGGCCGCGACGCTTGACAGTACGTAGGTCGCGAAGAGCTGCGCGCGGTTGCCTTCCCAGAATGACGCCAACTGCAGACCCGTCACGGTTAGCCTCGGTGGTTTCTCTTGCGGGCTGATGGAGGGGCGCTGTGCGAAATGCGTCGTCCAAGATCGGACTAGACCCCTCCTTCAGCGTGTGTCGCGAATTCTACGCCTCTGGGGTGGAAACGATGGGCCATTCTGAGTGGCTTTCGCATGGATGCCCGTCACGATGCCCAAGGGCTCGCGAGGCTGGCGAGCGACCTGCTCCCATTCGCTGGACCGGAGTTCGCGAGAGTCCGGTCCCATGCGTCCCATGCAGACATCGTAGCGGGAGGTCGATGGGCGGTGTAGTAGCCGCCCGTCGAGCTTCTGCTGCGCGCGGCGCGAACTCCTCCGGCGTCATGTTGTCCAACGAGCTGTGAGGCCGGACTTGATTGTAGTCCCGTCGCCACACCTCGATCTTGGCCCGGGCGTCGTGGAGGCTGAGTACACGAAATAGTTTCTCGGGTATACGGCCTCCTCCGGGTGATCCGCTGCAATCGACGCGCGGCCGAATTCAAGTCGCCCTGGGCCCCGATGGATCTTGGAGTGCCCCACCAGACTGACTGACGCGCAAACCTACTTGCCCATGACCACGAACCTTAGAAACCTTCCCGCGGTGACTGCGCTATACGTGTCCAAGTCGCGTGTAAGCCGAACCAGCTGGCTCGAACTCTGCTGAAGCAGAGGAACCAGGGCGTCGCGACTGCTTTCTAGCTGACGAACTGCGAGCTCACACTCCTGTTGGGCAGCGACGATTTGAGTCCCGATTTGAGCCTTCTGATCGACAGATGCGCTTCTCGCCGCCCGCTCTAGACTGACCCGTTGCGTTTCGATCCGTGTGATTTCTTCGCCGATCGGACGTTGCTTCGCTGCGTGGGCCTGTTCGATCGCCATGCGTTGATGCTGCGGAAGCCCGAGCACCACCTTGTGTCGCACGGCAGCTTCGAGTGCGCCGCGCCACTGGGAGAGCGCCTGAAGCTTCTGCGGTCCCAAGCCGTAAACGTGAATGCGCCGGCCGTTCGGTAGGACTAGGTCGGAGATGGGTGTGCGGTGCGCTCGGCCGGCAGCCCGGATAGACACACTCCGAAAATCGCCTGCAGTCCGGATTCCCGAAGCCGCAAGACGAGATTTCAGCTCGTTCCCTAGCCCGTGGATGTTTGCACCGGCGATCCAGTGTGCCTGTAGCTCACGGTCCACCGCAGCCTGGTCGGCAGCTGCCGTCGCCTGCGCAATCTCCGTCCGAAGAGCCCCAGCGAGATTCGCAGCTTGATCACGAAGCTGTTTGAGTCTCGTCTCCAGCCCAGTCGTTTGTTGCTGTAGTTGCTCCCTGATGCGACGTTCCGCCGCTCCGGACTCTCGTTCTAAGGTGCTCCTGCGCTCCGCGAATGCCGCCTGACGCTTCGACACCTCCGCCTGTATGCTAGCGATGCGCTGCTCTGTCTTGGTTTTGTCTGCACGCAACGCTCTCGCTTTCGATGCTAGTCCACGCTTGGCCACGACGAGAGGATGGCGACGAAAGACAGCCCAGGTCACGCTTCCACCCAAAGCGAGCAACCCCGCCACACCTACTGCGGCGCTGCGGCCCGGCAATGTGCCGAAGCGAAAGAGTGCGGAGAGCGCGAGCACACCGGCTAGGCAGACCGCATTCCAGATTCGAATCAACGCCCCGTCCTGGAAGGCGGCAGCCGGTAGTGGAGGCAGATGCGTTTGAATCCATCCGTCCCCTTCTGTGTACTGACTACCGGCCGCACCGCTCAGTGGCGCCTGCGTTCTCATCCAGTCAGGAATGTTTCGTCGTGCCGACGCATCTAGGTTCGGCAGTCTCTTGATGGTTTCCAGGTCAAGCCCGATCTGTTCTGGGTCAAACGCCGGAAGTTGGGTTGGTGACAGTTGCGCAATTCGCTTGATTAGATCGCCGGCCGCTGACAGCGTTGCCTCGCTCGACCCACGCAGCTGCGCAACGAGCGGCGAATGAGTCGGGTCCTCAAAGTCCCCCTCAGCGAACATCAACGACTCGGAACCGCTGTGGCGATTTAGAAGCCACATTGATGGGGCCGCGGCAATCACGGCCAACGAGCCGTATATAACCCATGCCGAGAACCGATCGAGCGTCGCGTCAAACTGTTGTACTCCTCGTTTGGGAGATTGGTAGTTTCTGTGCCCTCGCTCACCGCTCGGCCCGACAGCCGCAAGTTCCGGAACAAACATTCCGTCGTAATCAACGAGTCGTATTGATGCATCTTTCGTGACAAGAATGTTGCCATGCTGAAGGTCACCGTGAGCGATGCCACGTTGTTGCATGTCAAGCACCACTTGGGCGAAACTCTTCGCTACCGATGCAATTGCCTGCTGATCGCCAAGATTCTGTTCAACGTATTGAAGTAGACCGATTGCATCGATCCATTCCATCTTGAGTATCGGAAGCCACACTCCAGCTACGAGGATTCCGGTCTCGATGTACTCGAACCGGACCGCCCACGGTGGTTTCTCGGATTGAAGCACGCTGGAGACCGCCGCATATCTTCGCGCCTGGTGTTCGACTGAACGTGTGAAGCACTTGATTGCGTATCTCTTCTTGGACGGAGTGGTCACCCGAAAGACCGCTGCGAAATTGCCAACGACTGGTCGAGGCATCTGCAACGCGTCCAAATCTGGCAATGACGATTTCAACTCCGCGTCTCGAAAGCAGAGTTGCGGCTGGGAGATCGCTTCTCGGTATTCGCCTGGCGTCGGTAGGCGAGGTTTCACTTTCTCCAAGCCTCAGTCAATCATGTCGAGTCGCATCAGCGTGGTGTCGTCGTTTCGGAGTCCGCGGTCCCGTCGCAGTTCGTCAATCCAGTCCGTGAAGGAACGGGTATCGTGCGCCCCAAGCTCCTGAATCTTCGGCCAAGGATCGTCTCCGCACTCGAGCTGTCGCAGAAGCCATGCCGCTAGTGCGTCCGTTGCTAGGAGAAATTGATCCCCACTCCTCCAGGTTCCTTGGACACGCTCCGCCGGACGAATCGGTTCGCCCATTCGGCTCGAAATGAGGTTGGGTGTGGATCCGAACTCGGAATGCTGCGTTAGAGGAAATTTCTTGATGAGTTGCCCGTCGCGGACTACAAACAGATTTGTGTCCCCAATCGCCTCGAACAGGTATGTGCGCGACTCCCCGTTACGCGCCCGCTTTGAGATCCTGCCAACGATGAGTGTTGACTCTGCTCCACGATCCATCACTGGTTCTTCGTACCATTGAATGGGTCGCCCAGATTCGCTCCGCTGACGGACGTACTCCAAGAGCTCTGATGCCCAAACCGCTCTAGCGTTCTCGATCCGCCTGCGAAGTGGAAGGCGAGGTGGGGTGGCAAGGACTCTTGAAAGGGTCTGCGCCCATCGTCCGGACAGATAGCTCTCAGTCGCTCCGTCGCAGAGTGCGAGGGAAAAGGTCTCGCTGTCGAGCGCGCGTTCAGCTTCGTCCGGATACCCGGCGTCGTCGCACTCGTCGGGACGCGCCCCCACTTTCGGCACCCGGAAGGTGTCCAGATGCAGTTTGAGCACCTTCGGACCTATCGGAGGTCGGATGCCCGCGTGCCGATATCCAAGAACTGTACGATGGCCGTGGCATCCGCGTTAAACACGAACCCTCTAGTTCCGTCGGTAGGATTCATACCCTGCTGGCGTGCATAACCCGAGAGGCCAGGAGGGAGTACGCTCGAAATTCTGAACAGCAGCTTCGCATGCTCGTTTGGAAGTCCACTGTCAGAATCCGGAAACAGGACCGGATGACTGCGGTCGGAAGAAATATGCAGGTTGAAGAGCAGGACATTGCCATCCGCGCTCAGTAGTGTCGTTAGCGCGTCGGCAGCCTGGGTTGGATCGCCGTCGGTGGACTCCCCGTCAGTGAGGTGCAGGACAATAGGAGGGAAGCATGTCGGATGCGCTGTGAGCCATCCGTCCACCACTGACCGCGCTCGATCGAGAACCTGGCACATCGGCGTTCCGCCATTCGCGGTAGGCGACACCCACACTGGGAATTTGACCTTCTGCGCCACGAGGCCGCCGGCACCATCGGGGATTTTCTTCTCCCGCTCCTCAACCCGCATCGGCGACGACGCGATCTCGCTGATTGGAATCACGTCTCGCCCAGCAAGGCTGCCGCCGAGAATTGGACCCACAGTCGCTCCGTAACCAAGGACTCCAACGTTGAAATAGTCACGGACGCCTTCTTCGCGGGCACACCGCAGAGTGAGCTCCGCGAGAAGCCTGTTAAGAGAATCCGCAACGACTTCGGACTTGCGATGCGCCGATTCACCTCCACCGACGGGATCCTGCATCGAACCAGACTGGTCGACGATGAAAAGAAACGCCGTCGGATTGGACCTGTCGATCGCCGCGCTATAGCTCATTCCTCTCCCCCAAGTAGACAGCCTCGCACTCCGCTGAAAAATGGGGCCAAGTGTACTTTCGGAGCTAGGTGTCGCAAAGCCCCATCAAAACTGCCGATGCGGGAGGCCGTTCTCCGGGCGGCGCCAAGCGTGCCCCGTCGAACCCTGATTGACGGGTCCTCGTCGGACAGTCGACAGCAAGCGACTCTTCCTTGCTCGCCTGCGCGAGTGCCGGGACACGATGGGAGTAAGATCGAGCGAAACTAACAAGAGGCATCGTGGGCTGGCGATTCAGGAAAGTCTTCAGTAGCGGACCGGTGCGCGGTACGCTTTCCCGGAGCGGGGTGGGCTGGAGTGTCGGCATTCCTGGCTTTCGGGTGGGAATTTCAGCGACCGGCCAGAGGTACGTCTCTATCGGGGTTCCTGGGCTCGGGCTTTACTGGGTGAAGTACTTCGGAGGTCGGCGACTTCCTGCTGGTCCGAATCCAACTGCTCCGACCCCGACGTCAGGGCAGCCACCCCAGCAATCGACCCCGACCTCCGGGCAGCAACCCCAACGTACTCAGTCCACCAATTCTCAATGGTGGAGGAATCGCACCTAGGATGCGTTTGGCTCCAAAGTGGTCGCGCTGGAGCGCGATGCTTCCTCCCGCGTGGTATCGCGTCTCGTGACCGCGTCGTAGGCGGCTAGCACGAGAGATTTCAGTCGAGCTTTCACGCCTGGCGAGACATCCAGAAGCGGGCGAGAGACCGGCCGGCCGTCCTTCATGTATGAAGTCTCTGGTAGCCCAACCCAAGGCGACTCACCGTCCTTTGCGACTACCCGAAACCTTGGGATTGCGATCTCGCCAATGGACGTGGAGAACGACACGGTTGCTGTCGCTCTTAGCTGACCGCGCTCTAGGAGCGCGATATCGACTCTCACCCCGTCAGGAATCATTTGAACCTCCGATTGTCGAAGTCGACACACTCTTCCGGTCAAGCAACGGGACCCGCCTCTCGGCGGCCGTCCCATATCGATCGAGAGGAGACTCGCTTCGCTCTCGACGACCACTTTTAGATTGGGGCTCCGGAAGCGATGTGCCCCCGGAGCCCCGCGCAGACGCTTCCGTCTGCCCCATCCGGCTCAGGAGTGGTCAACCTGGCCGAACCCTTGATGGTGGCGCGCCACTCAGAATCGGCAGCGCCATCGTCCCTTTGAGACCTCGTCACGAAAGAACCGAAGCACCTCGGGATCGACGCCGCGCCGGTGGCAGCTCTCGGCTAGTCCCCTCGCAAGGGGCAGCAATCGCCACCTCCGCTGCAAGTGGCGCCCCCGCGACCGCGTCTCTCTGAACCATGGGCCACCGAAGTCGATTTCTCCGCCCTTCACGACGTACTTTGAGACGTAGCCAAGGACCTGCTCCCGGTTCCGCGGCGCTTCGATGCGCGCGAACCCCGCTAGCTTCGTCCAGCGGTCCATCCAGGTGAGGCGTCGAAGATTGCCGACGTCGCCAAAGAGCGCATGAAAGTGAATGGTCCCTCGGCGTTGGAGCTCGCATCCACGGACCCAACTGACACCAAAGCCTCTCTTCGCCCAACGCGGGCCGTGAAGCTCCCGATTGATTAGGGAGACGAACAGCATGAAACGCTTGTTCGCTGTCTCGGGGTGAACGATTCCGTTCCGAAACGTAAACGTGCCGATCCACTCCCAGGGGTGTTTCAGGAGAAACGCAACCCAAGCGTCCTTCAGCGAACTTGATTGGAGCCGTCTGTCGGCAACTGCCGGCAACACCTCTTCCTTGTTCGCCTCTTGGAAAACCTGTGGACAACCCGTGGAAACTGGGTGGAGTCGCCGTGGTCGTTCGTTGGAGTCGACGGGATCGGCGCTTTGGGCAGGCAAGCGTCTTGACCCGACGGCGTCACGCTGCGATAGTGACTCGTGCAAGCTGTCTCCTGTTCGCGGCCCGGCAATTCCCTCCAAGGTCGTGCCGGTGTCGCGCTGACGAAGCCTGACCGCACTTCGCGTTCAGGCTTTTTTTCTGGCTCCTCGTCGGTGACGCCAACTCCGCTTGCGCGCCTTGATCTAATCGTCGAGCGCTTCCGAAGCGTCACCCTCTTCCTCGACGTCGCCTTCTTCGTCGTCATCCTCGTCGTCTAGACCGAGGGCATCGGCGACGATTTCATCGAGCTCTTCGACTCGGAAACGCGCCTGCTCCAAGGCGTCGCGAAGCTGACCGTTTTCCCGCTGCAGCTCTCGTTTCGTCATGCACGATTCCTCACGTCCGAATGCGTCGGGAGTGTCATGGGGGGCTCTGAAGTGCTTGCGCGTCGACGACGCTTCAACCATTCGTCGAGCGTGTCGATGTCGTAGCCAACGGCGCGCGGGCCAAGCTGAACGAACTCCGGCCCGTTGCCCGTTAGGCGGCGCTTCTCAAGTGTTGACGCGGCCAGACCGATGTATGTCGCCGCTTCCGGGGTCCGGAGAATTCGCTTCGCGGTCATCGGTCCCTCTATCACCGGGGCGCATCGCCGGGCGAGAGAAACCTACCGCGTGATTACGTTGGCGATTCCGTCACGATTTCAATTCGCAGCCGGAACGTTTGTGATGGAACTCTTTGGGCCGCTCCGCTTCCACGACTTGGGAACGAACTTGCGCCAAGCATCGATGAACGCCACGCGCGAGTAGTTTGTTCCGAGTTCTCGGTTGGCGTCGGCCATCGCCTTCTCTTTGCGCGAAGGTTGAACCCCCACCGCGACCAATCGCTGGACCCATTCCGTCGTTCGCCGCTTTGCCTGTGCTCGCGGTGTCCCCGCGAGCGCGTACCGAAGATCGGTCAACTCGAATCCTGGTCCTGCCGCAATTCCATGTCGAAGGTTGACGCTCAAGCTCTGCCAGCGCATCCGGTGGACTTCCACCGGTCCAGCAGAAGCGGGAGTGCGGTTGTCGAAACCCGTAGCAACCAGCGTCCCGCTGCGCAGTAGGCGGAGGAGTGCGTCTTGTGCCGTCGCGCGTTTCGATAGGAAGTCCAGGTGCGCGATATTGCGGGGATCCGATTGCACTTCGCTCGGGCCTCCGCTTGGAAGGGTCGCACCGCTACACTCCGCCAGCTCTTCCGCGAGCTCCCACTCGCGAGTGCATTCATTGCTCGCGCCGTTCAGCGCAGCAGCCTCACTCGGGCAGAAGATCCCAAGTGCCTCTTCATACGGGTAGCTTCGTCGCCGCAACGCGCCGGCGACGTCGCGGCGCTGCATGCGCGGGTTTGTCACCGGGCGCTGCTCTCGGGATGTCGTCTTTCGCGGAAGTTCCACAGTGTTATCTCCTATATCTGGCGCGCTCCGACGGAAAGAAGCGCTTCCGGGGTGGCCTGAGTTTCGACTTCCGGCATCGTCCGCACAGCCCTATTCGCAGCCAGAGGCCGAAGAGGGACGATTACTACCTGTTTCCCGGTAGCGGTCAGCGCCGCAGCGATGCGTGCGGACACGCTTTCGGCCGCGGTCTGATGTGGGTGATCCCCAAGGTGTGCGTAACGAGCTGTCGTCGTCGCCTGCTTGTGGCCGAGCAGCGCGCCGATAACAAGGAGGCTCGACCCTCCGATTGCAGCAACGCTGGCAAAGGTGTGTCGCAAATCGTGAAGGCGGACGTCGACCATGCCGGCATGCCGTCGGATGCGATGCCAAACGTGCGGAAGTCCGACGAAGTGACTCGGCTCCATGCTTCGGCCTGGGAATACGTAGGGGTTGCCGGCGACACGCGGCAATCCATCCAGGAGCTGGACCGCGCAAGCGCCAAGAGGAACGATTCTTGGTCCCGTCTTCGATTCTGTGAGTCGAAGGCAATTGCGGGTGCTATCGACATGCTCCCACTTGAGGGTCACGATCTCGGAGAGTCGACAACCTGTGAACAACAACATTCGAATTGCCGCCGTCGCAAACGGGGAGACCGGGATCGCGTGGAGAGGACGCCGCCCCCGGGGTTTATCGCGGGTCAGCAGTCCTTCCTCCTCCGCGACGCTCAGCGCCTCCCCCAGCCTTGCTAGCTCGGTATCGGATAGGAACCGTTCTCGCCGCTTCTCTCGAAATCTCTCGACATGCCGGCAGGGATTCGTACCGTCCGCCCGTATCCCCCACTTCTCGGCGAGGTTCATCATTTTCGAGAGGAGCGCTAGAACCCGATTCGCCTGGATTGGTGTCGGCCCCAATTCGAGGTGAAGGCGCGTCGCGTCCACTCGCGTGACGGCCATGACCTTGAGATTGCCGAGCCGCGGCTTGATGTGCCTCTCAAGGAGTCGTTTGTCGTCGCGGACGCTGTTCGGTTTCTTCTTCCGCTCCGCGTGGTCGCGGATGTAGCGCTCTGCCAATTCCTTCACCGTTAGCGCGCGCCTCTCCGACTGACGGACCTCTGCGGGGTCTCCGCCCTTGGCGACCTCGACTTTGAGCTGGAATGCCTCTTTGCGCGCGGCATCCGGCGTCCAGGGCGCTCCGTGGCGCCCGATGGTCACCCGCCTCTTCCGCCTCCCCTTGGAGTACTGGAAGACGTAGGACCGCGTTCCGGCAGGGGTGACTTTGAGTCCGAATCCCGGCAGCTCGGAGTCCCAGCAAAATGTGTCGCGCAGGGCGGGCCGGAGCGCGTCGATCGTTCTCTTAGTGAGCTTCGTTCCCTTCACTCGACGTCCCACTGAGTCGGAGTCAGTAGGTTCCGCAGTCACCCTGTAGTAACCCTGCGGCAACCGTTCGCGAAGGTACGAGGGGGTACACGCGGATACAAGGGAAGAGGTCAACTCATTGAAAAAAAGAGACTAGAGGAAACTTGCGGAAACAGCCGGCAAGACGCGAACGGCGTTTCGTAATCAGCAGGTCCCCAGTTCAAGTCTGGGTGCCGGCTCCAAAACACCTTGATCCTTGACTTCGACCCGCGAGGCGCGTAGCTAAGGCAGGCGTGCGCCCCGCACGAGAAGGAGGTAGAAATGAACGAACGAGCCCCGATGGTCTTGGATCTGGAAGTGGAGGAGATCGAGAGACGCGAGCGCTCAGGCGGATGCTTGACCTCGTCGAGCACCTCCCGGCTGTGCACCTGTGCCTGTCGCTACACCACCACGATTTCGGCGCAAGCGAAAAGCTGAGCGTCGCGGAGGATACCGATGAAGGATCAGACCCCGTTCGTCCTGGATCTCGAGGTGGAAGAGATCGAGCGCCGCGAGCGCAGCGGCGGATGCTCGACCTCGTCGAGCACGTCGCGTCTGTGCACGTGCCCCTGCAGGGAAACGACGACGATCCTCACGCACGCCAAGAGCTGAGGAACGCGCGACCGGAGGATGGGGGTTCTCCGGTCGCCGCGCGCCATGCGCCCCGACGAATCCTGCCTCTACACCCTCTTCCACGCGCCGAGGGAGCACCACGAAGCGATCCTCGCGCGCTTCGTCATCCCGATCGTGCGCGAGCTGCGCGATGCGGGCGACCTCGACTGCATCTTCTTCGCGCGCTACTCCGAGCCGGATTGGCAGCTCCGCTTCCGGGTCCTCGGGCGTCCGGCGTGGGTCGACGGTCCGGTCAAGCGCCGCATCCAGTCATCGCTGCCCCAGGTGATCGATGCCGGCCTCGCGACCCACGTGGATTTCGCCCGCTACGAGCGTGAGTGGGACCGCTACGGCGGCGAGCACGGAATGATGCTCGCCGAGCAGATCTTCCTCCACGACTCGCTCGCCAGCCTCGACCTCATCGAGGCGGAAGGCCGCGGCGAGCTCGTGAAGAGCCGTCGCGAGTACAGCCTCCTCTTCGTCGAGCGATTCCTCGATCTCGTAGGGTTCGATCGCCCGGCGCGCCTCGCCTTCTACGAGTTCGGGCATTCGTGGCCGATCCGGGACGGAGATTGGACCCCCTTGGACATGGAAACGCTTTCGGCGAAGTACGAGGCGCTGAAGCCCGGCCTCGTCGAGCTGCTCACCGGGTCCGATGACGTCTGGGGCGGACCGCGCGCGGCGGCGATCGCGACCGGAGCGCTCTCGGCCATGGCCCCGGTCGCCTCGCAGGTGCGCGCCGGCCTCGCCGACCGATCGATCACCGCGGATCCGATCAACCTCGTCTGGAGCTACATGCACATGCACTGCAACCGCCTCGGGATCGACGCGATGCCCGAAGCGATCCTCCGCTACTTCATGTGGCGGCTCCACGACGAGGTCGATCTCGCCGCATGAGGCGTCTTCTCTTACTCAGGCACGCGACGCGTCCGTTCTCTTCGCTCCACGACATCGCCGGTGCTTCGGACGGGCGCGCGGCCGATGTACTCACCGGCGCTGAAGCACGCCTCGACGACGAGGCCGATGCGCTCGTGGCGCTCCTCCACCGTGAAGCCGGGCCGAGTTCGGAAGGTGGTGCGCCACGGAGGAACGCGATCCTCGCGCTCAAACGCGACGCGCACAACCGGCGTCCGCTTCGATCCGAGGATCTCGAGACCAGCGGCCTCCCATGCGAAGGATACCGAAGCTCTCTCGCCGATCTCGCGGCGGCGGAGGCGGAATGGGCGCGCGCGTTCGACGACGGCGAGGATCGCGCGCGACGTGCCTTGACGGGAGCCGTCCGCGATCCGCTCGTCCTCGCCGGCCTCGCGTCGGCGAGCGGGCCGCTCGCAGGGAAGCTCGCGCGGCTCCAAGCGGTCGCAGCCGAGCGCTGGGGACACGGCGAGCGGCACGTTGCGGCGAAAGCGGCGGCGTACCTCGCGCGGTTCGCCACCAAGACGAGCCCGAACTCGGTCTTCTGCGCCGTCGGGCTCGCGTTCGCCGACGACGGGCCCGCCGCCCTCTCCGGCACGCCGTCGATCGCGCGGATGGACCTGAGCTTGAGCGTCGCGGAAGCGCGGAAGATCGCCGTCGTCGCGGCGGGCGATCCCGCCCTCGAACCGATCGTGCATCCACGGCCGAACCCCACGCTGCGCGAGGCGGAAGGCGGGCTCTCGTTCTGGCGCTTCGCGTCCCTCAGGCGCGCCGACGACGATGAGACGCTGTCGCGTGTGAAAGATCATCCCGTGCTGCGGACGGCGCTCACGGCCGCGGCGTCGCACCCCACGCTCACCGATCTCGTCCGTGCCGTCGCCCAAGCCTCGGGGATCGATGAGGCGTCGGTCGCGCGCTTCATCGGCCAGATGATCGAGCGCGGCGTCCTCGTCGGAGAGGTCGAGATCCCGTTCACCGAGCGCCGTCCGCTCCGCTACGTCGCGCTCGCGGCGCGGGCCGTCCGTCCCCCGCCCGCGTGGGTCGCGTCGGCCTTGGCCATCGAGGAAGAGGTCGATCGCGCCCAAGACCTCCCGTTCGAGAGCGACGAGCGCGCGGCCGCGATGAGCGGGATCGCGTACGCCCTCGAGTCCCTTCCTCACGTCCGGCCGTTACGCTCCGACGAGTTGTTCCGGATCGACGCGGCGTCGGCGCTGTCGCTGCGCCTGCCGATCGCCGTCGCGCTGGATCTCGAGCGCGGGATCCGTCCGTACCTCCGCCTGTTCACGGCACTCTACCCGGCGCGCCGCTACCTCCAGGGGTGGGTCGACCGATTTCTCTCGACGTTTCCCGCGGGCCACGACGTTCCGATGCTCGACGTTTACCAGGCGATCACCGAGCAGGACGATTCGTACCGCCCCGCTGCGTTCCCCGAGCCTGCCGCGAACGATCCCGAGGATCCGTCGCGCCGCGCGCTCGCCGCCGTCCGCAACCTCGTCATCGAGCGCGCACGCGCCGGCGGTCCCGTCACGCTCGACGACGCCGACCTCGACCGTGTCGTCGGAACGGGGCCGGCGTTCCGGTGGGCGGCCGGCATCCTGTTCCAGATCGCGGCTCGCGATCTCGCGAGCCTTTCATCCGGCGACTACCGGATCGTCCTGAACGGAGTCTTCCACGGCGCGGGCCTCTCGCTCTCCCGCTTCGCGCACCTGCTCGGCGACGACGTCGTCACCGAGCTGAAGCGCGCGTGGTCGGTCGTCGAGCGACCCGGCGCGATCGTCGCCGAGCTCACGTACAACCACGGCGGACGCACGGCGAACGCCGGTCTCAGGCCGGCGATCTTCGAGCACGAGATCGAGCTGCCGGGGGATTGCGCCTCCCCCGGAGCGCGGACGATCGCGCTCCGCGATCTGGCCGTGCGCTGGGATCCGGAAGGCGATCGGTTCGTCCTCTTCCGGGTCGCGGACGGGGTCGAGGTGATCCCGGTCATCAACAGCGGCGTGAACCCGGTCGGCTTCGTCTCGTTCCTCGTCGCGATCGGCGAGCAGGGGCTGCAGCCGGTCTCGTACTTCCCCGGTTTCGAAGCCGACGGCGTCACGCATTGGCCCCGTGTGATGAGCGGACGCGTGATTCTCTTCCGTGAGCGGTGGACGTTCGGTCCTGCCGACCGCCCGCCCTTGGCCGCGCGCGGCGACGACCTCCGCTCGTTCGCACGCGGGGTCCTCTCCTGGCGGCGGCGCCACGGCCTTCCGCGTCACGTCTTCGCGTTCACGACGAGGGAGCCGAAGCCGCGCTACGTCGACCTCGCGTCGCCGCCGTTCCTCGATCTCCTGCGGCGCGACCTCCAAGCGCTCGGAAGCGAGCCCGAAGGCCGCCTCCACGTGAGCGAGATGCTCCCGGGGCCCGACGAGCTGTGGGCCGGCGGGCACGCCTCCGAGTTCCTCTGCCAGATGAGCGGCGAGCTACGAGGGTAGCGGCGAGCCCGCCCGCCAGCGCGCGCGATCGAGCCGGTCGATGAGGTCGAAGACCTCGCCGCGGCTCGCGTGCGTCGTCAGCACGAGGAGGTCGCCGGGACGCGCCCACGCGAGAGCCAGCTCCGCCGCCTCGACCTCGCTTGCGGCGTGGAGGATGCTGCCCGGGTCTGCACCGAGCCGCGTCAGCTCGTCCGTGATGACGCGCGGGATCTCCCCCACGGCGCGGCCGCGCAGGTAGCTGCTCATCTCCTTGACGACGACCGCGTCGGGCCGGAGACGGAACGCGGCGCGCACGAGCGCCCGGATCGCCTCATCGTCCCGGTCCCCCGCCTGTCCGACGACGAGCAAGCGCCGCGCCGCGCCGAGCGTCTTGGCGACGTCGACGAGCGCCTCCATGCCGTGCGGGTTGTGCGCGTAGTCGATGAGCACCGTCGCCCCGCCGAGCGGGATCACGTTGAGACGGCCCGGGTTGTCCTCGCGCCGGCTCCGGAATGAGGCCAGGCCCGAGGCGACGGCGGAGTCCGGGAACCCGAGCGCCCGCGCGAGCAGCGCGGCGGCCATCGCATTCGCCACGTTGTGCCTCGCCGCACCGCCGAACGCGGACGGGATGCGCTCGACGTCCAGGAGGCGTCCCGCATCCGCGAGCGCGAACCATGCGACCGGTGCTCCGACCTCCGCAGCGCGGGCCTTCAGGATCGGATCGTCGGCGTTGAGGACGACCGTTCCCTCGGGCTTGACCGCGCGCGCGACGACCATCTTCACGTCGGCGATGTCGTTCAATCCATGGATCCCGAACTCGCCGAGATGGTCCTCCGCGACGTTCGTGATCGCCGCCGCGTCGATGCGCGGGACGACGAGGCCGCGCCTCTGGATCCCGCCGCGCGCGGTCTCGAGCACGGCGACGTCGACGCGTGCGTCGCGCAGAATTCGTCGCGCGCCCTCGGGGCCCGAATAGTCGCCCGAGCCGATCGCCTCGCCGCCGACCGCGAGGCCGTCGGTGGTGCTGAGGCCGGCGCACCGTCCCGCGGCCGCCGCGATGGCCCCGAGCATCCGCACGGTCGTGCTCTTGCCGTTGGTCCCGGTCACCATCGCCACCGGAACGTCGTGCACGCGCTCCCACGGCACGTCTCGCGGCGGCGGCAAAGACTCGATCGGAAAGGAGACGTGGCCCCCTCCCATCCCGAGGCTGACCTCGTGGCCGTCGGCGACGAACGCGACGCCTCGCCGGGCCGCTTCGTCGCGAAGCTCGATCAGCGCGGGATTCCTCTCCTCAGCGATGCTGCGGCCTAGATCTTCGAGCGCACCGTCGCCCGCGGCATCCCACGCGGCCTCGTTGACCTCGGTCGCGGCGTAGAGTGCGTCGGGGGGTGCGGTCAGGAAGAGGCTGAGATCGCCGCCCGAGGCACGCCACGACGTACGCTCGCCCTCCCACCCCACGGCCGCAAGGAGCCGGCGCGCCGCCCCGTTCCAGACGCGAGCGACCGTCTCGGGCTCTTCGCCTTCGAGGCGCACGTCGAGGATCGCCCCGGGCGCGTCGCCGAACAGGCTCGCGCCCGTCAGACGCCGCGAATCGACGCGGACCGCCATCGCCGGGCCTAGTCGTCCGCGTCCAGGGGAAGCCAGACGCCGCGCTCGTCGCGCATGAGCGGCGCCGCCGCGTCGTAGACCGGGACCTCGTCGTCCGAGGGCAGCGCAACCGGCGGGGCCGCGGCACGTTCGGGAACCGCCGCCGCCTCCGGGCGGAAGTAGATGATCTGCTTCCAGCAGCGGTTGATCGCGTCGCCGAACACGAGGAGGAGATCGCCCGGGGCGCAGGCGCGGAGCGCCGCGTCGACGGCGTCGGCCTCGCTCGGAATGACGGCGATCGCCTGGTCCGGCACGCCGTGCTCGAGGAGCGCGTCGCGCAGCATCCGTGGGATCTCGTCGGCGCCGCGGCCCCTCAGGCCGTCGTCACGGCGACAGACGTACCGGTCGAAGACGCCGGCGGCGTGCCGCGCGATCTCGCGGACGTCCTCGTCGCGACGGTCTCCCGGAGCGGCGAGGACGCAGGTCTTCCGCCCCTTCGTTTCGAGGCGGCGCACCATGCGGCACATCGCCTCGACCGCGGCGGGATTGTGGGCGTAGTCGAGAATGACCTTGAAGCCGTGTTCGTCGAAGATGTTCATGCGGCCCGGCGCCTGGAAGAACGAGGTGTCGAAGGTCCGGAGGCCGTGGCGGATGTTCTCGAGCTTGACCCCCATCGCGTAGGAGATCGCCGCGGCGAACATCGCGTTCTGGACGTTGTGCATCGCCTTCCCCTCGATCGTCGCGGGGATGAGATGCGTCCAGAGGAGCGGCATGTGCGCGCCCTTGTCGTAGAGGGTGATCATCTGCCCGTTGATCCCCTCCTCGAGCACGACGGCACGGCCGCCGGCGCGGATGTGCTCCTTCACGAGGCCGTGCCCCGGATTCATCGTCGCGTAGCAGATCGACGCGGCGTCGGTGTGCCCGGCCATCTTGAGGCAGAGCGGGTCGTCGGCGTTCAGGACCGCGGTGTCGCGCGCGACCTCGATGATGATCCTCTTGACCTTGGCGAGGTCCTCGAGCGTGCCGATGCCCCGCAGCCCGAGGTGGTCGGCGGACACGTTGAGGCACGCCGCGACGTTGCACCAGCGGTAGCCCATCCCCGCGCGCAGCAGACCGCCGCGCGCCTGTTCGAGGACGGCGACGTCGACCGACGGATCGCGCAGGACCATCCGCGACGCGATCGGCCCCGTCATGTCGCCGTCGACGGTGCGGTGCCCGTCGATGTAGACGCCGTCGGTCGTGGCGAGCCCGACCACGTTCCCGTTGAGCTTGAAGACGTGCGCCACCATCCGCGCCGTCGTCGTTTTGCCGTTGGTGCCGGTGATCGCGGCGATCGGAATGCGCGACGGCGTCCCCGGCGGGAAGAGCATGTCGATGACCGGCCCGGCAACATCGCGCGGCGTGCCCTCGGAAGGGGCGACGTGCATCCGGAACCCCGGCGCGGCGTTGACCTCGCAGATGGCGCCGCCGGACTCGCGGTACGACTTGCTGATGTCGTGCGTGAGGAAGTCGACGCCGCAGACGTCGAGACCGATCGACTTCGCCGCGCGCACCGCCATCTCGCGATTGTCCGGGTGCACGATGTCGGTCACGTCGACCGCCGTGCCGCCCGTCGACAGGTTGCCGGTCGCGCGGAGGTAGACGACCTCGCCCTCGGGAGGAACCGAGGCGCGGTCATGTCCCGCCCGCGCGAGCAGGCGCTCGGCCTGCTGGTCGAAGATCAGCTTCGTCAGGACCTTCTCGTGCCCGATGCCGCGCCGCGGATCGGCGTTGACGAGCTCGACCAGCTCCTCCACCGTGTGGACGCCGTCGCCGACCACGTGCCCCGGGACGCGCTTGCTCACCGCGACGAGCGCCCCGTCGACGACGAGCATGCGATGGTCCTCGCCGGTGATGAACCCTTCGACGATGACGCTGCGCGCGTGCTGGCGCGCCTGCTGGAAGGCGGCGCGAACCTGCTCCGCGTCGGCCATCCCGATCGAGACGCCGCGTCCGTGGTTCGCGTTGTAAGGCTTGAGCACCACCGGATAGCCGATGCTCTCGGCGGCCCTTACCGCTTCCTCCTCGCCGGTCACGAGCTTCTGCTTGGGGACCGGGAGGCCGAGATCGCCGAGGAGGCGGTTCGTCTCTTCCTTGTCGGACGCGATCTCGACGGCGATGTGCCGGGTCTCGCTCGTCACCGTCGCCTGGAGGCGCTTCTGGAGCCGGCCGTGGCCGAGCTGCACGAGCGAATACTCATTGAGCCGGATCCACGGGATCTCGCGCTTCTCCGCCGCCCGGACGAGCGACGCCGTCGACGGCCCGAGCGCGCGGCGCTGCGCGAAGCGGATGAACGCATCGCGCTCCTCGGCGAAATCGAACGCGGCGGGAACCGCGTGCGGAGGGCGAAGATCCTCGGGCAGGAGCGAGGCGAGCAGCGTCAGCGCGAGTCGGCCGGCCTCCGTGCCGACCTCGGCCTGATCGTACTCATAGACGATCTCGTACTGGCCGGCGGCGTCCGCGCTCCGCGTCTTGCCGAACGTGACCGGCGTTCCAGCGACGTTCTGCAGCTCGATCGCCGCGTGCTCGAGGACGTGGCCGAGCCACGTCCCCTCGTCCTCGCGCATGCGCCGGAGGAAGCCGCCGGGCTCGCCGTACGAGCAGCCGTGCTCCGCGAGCCCCGGCAACGCCTCGACGAGCTTCGACTGGAAGCCGTCGCCGAGCCGGCCGGTCGGCCACGCCTCGAGCGGACCCAGGTCGACGACGAGACGGATGACGGGGAAGCGCGCGTAAAGGCTCGGCCCGAGATAGACGGAGCGCTGGACGACCTTCACGGCGCTACTCGCTGCGCACGCTCGACGCGGCGCGCGCCCGGCGGTTGTCGAGATCGAACTGCCCGCCCGCGGCGAGCACGTGGAGCTGGACGCCGAGAATCGAGACCGCCTCCCCCTTCTTGATGGCGTCGATCGAGGTGTGCTGGATCGCGCCGGGGTCGACGATCGTGACGGCACCGCTCCCGGCGACCTCGATCACGTTGTCGCCGTCGAGGAACGCCGCCGTGTCCTCGTCGAGGCCGATGCCGACCGCGAACGGGTTGTACGCGAGCGCGGTGAGAAGCCGCCCGAGGCGGTCGCGCTGCCGGAAGTGCTGGTCGACGATGATCCGGTTCGTGAGGCCGAGGCCCGGCACGAGCGTGACCATCCCCGCCCGCGGGGTCGAGCCCTCGTCGCCGAAGGCGATCATGTGCTCGGAGATGAACGCCGCGCCCGCCGACGTGCCCGCGATGTGGACGCCTGCCGCGTTGAGCCGCCGGAACGCCTTCGCCGCCGGCGTGCCGCCGAGGACGGTCGAGAGGCGGAGCTGGTTCCCGCCGGTGAAGAAGATCCCCTGCGCCTCGCCGATCGCCTCGATCCAGGACTCGCGCTCGCCGTCGGCCCGCGTCTCGAAATAGAAGATCCGGACGCCGCGCGCGCCCAGGCCCTTGAAGACCTCCTCGTAGCGCCGGCCCGTATCCTCGCGCTCCGAGGCGGTAGGCACGACGGCGATCTTGGCGCGCCGTCCGCCGCAGAGATCGACGAAGCGTCTGAGAATCTCAGGGTCGCGAAGGTGATCTTCGGCGCCGCCGATGGCCACGATCGACCCCCGGCGGCGTCCTTCTTCGACTCGGGACGGGCTCACGCGGTCCTCCCCTCAGGAAGGCACATGATGCCACGCCCCGCCTGAGCGATCAGAGGTGGCCGCTGATCGTGTAGGGCAGCGACTGCTGACCCGTCGCCGCGGCGCACGTCCGTGAAACCTGGAACAGCACGGTCGTGTTGTCGCTGTAGGAGCCCGATCCCTGCGTGATGATGCACGTGCCCGCGACGTTCGTCTGGCACGAATACGTGTGACTGTTGGTGATCACCGTCAGCTTGTAACACGCCGGCTGGTTCGCTCCGGTCATCGTGAGCGTGATGCTCAGGTCGTCGATGCAGGTGAACCCACCGGTCGCCGAGAGCGACATCCAGTCGGGAGCCGAACCGGAGACGGGGTCAAAACCGGTCACGGCCGGAGTCAGGTGATTCCGCGTGTCGTTGATGATCTTGCCGCCGAAGCTGAACGTGTCGCCGTCGTTGCAAGACTTCGAGCCTTGGCTCACGGCGTTGCCCTGGATGTGGTTTCCCGTGGGCGAATCGAGGGCCTCGCAACCGTCCGACGGATTGACGTCCACGTCGTAGTTCTCGCCCTGGCAGGAGAACGTGCAGCTCAGAGACGCGTCGCACGTCACGTTGTCCGCGGGCTGACCGTAGCCGGGACAGACGAAGCCGCACGCGCCGCAGCTCGTCACGATGGAGGGAAGCTCGCAGCCATCGCTCTGGTTCGCGTCCACGTCGCAGAAACCCTGGTTGCACGTCGCCGAGCACGCGCCGCCGAGACAAACGTTGGAGGCGGTACCTGCATTCGTCAGGCAGGGTTGGCCGCACGCGCCGCAGTTGTTCGCGTCGCTCGTGACGTCGGCGCACGTCGTGCCGCAGCAGTAGCCGCCTTCGCATGACGCGCTGATGGAGCACGCGGCACCGGCCGATGACGAGCACGACAGACCAGTCCTCTGGACGTTGTGGGAATCGGTGCCGAGGTCGCCGCCGCACGCCGACTTGGAGCGCACGAGGTAATAGAAGCCGGTTCCCGGCGCGGGCAGGTCGGAGTCGGTGACGACCGACGACGTCGCCGTGTCGTTCGAGTCGACGCAGGATCCCGCGGTGAAGCCGAACGGACTCGTCGCTCGGATCACGTCGTAAACGATCTGGGTTCCGCCGGGACTGGTCGGCGCGGCCCACTGGAAAGAGGTCGGCGCCTTGCCCGAGAGCACGAAGGACGTCGCGTCGCCGGGCACTGCCCACGTCGTCGCGTCGACGGGCCGGCAGTCGACCGCGTCGTCGACCCCGTCACCGTCGAAGTCGGAAGCGCGGGCGCCCGTGAATGCAAACCAAAGACAGAAAACGGACATGGAGATGGCGAACGCGGACCTCATCGACATGGACGGAGCCCCCCATTTGTAGGAGGAAGTACAACGCACGATCCGATTCGACGGAAGGTTTGTGCTAGAAGAGCCGGCGATGCGGATCGTGCGGGCGAGCGACCAGGCGTTCCTCGTCGAGATCGACGACGGGATCGGCGCCGTTCACCGTCTCCTCGCGTCGCTCCGCGAGCGGCCGGTGCCGGGACAGGTCGATCTCCATCCCGCCTACGGCAGCGTTCTCGTGCGGTTCGACGCCGTTCGCACCGACCCGGACGACGTCGCGTCGTCGCTCGCGGGACGAGACGGGAACCCCGGGGCTCCCGCAGACGAGCCGCGCACGTTCACCGTGACGGTCGTCTACGACGGTCCCGATCTCGAGCGCGTGGCGGAGATCTGCGGGCTCAGTGCCGCCGAGGTCGTCCGCCTCCACGCCGGCGCGACGTACGAGGTCGCGTTCCTCGGCTTCTCGCCCGGCTTCCCCTATCTCGTCGGCTTGCCGTCCTCGCTGACGACGCCGCGTCTCCCCTCGCCGCGCCGCCGCGTCCCTGCGGGCAGCGTGGCGATCGCCGGAGTTCAGGCCGGCATTTACCCGGTGGCGACGGCGGGCGGGTGGAACCTCATCGGGCGGACCGACGTGTCGCTCTTCGACGCCGCCGCGAGTGAGCCCGCGACACTCCGCGCGGGCGATCGCGTGCGGTTCGTTCCCGCGCCATGAGCGCCGTCGTCGTCGCTCCCGGCTTCCTCACGACCGTCCAGGACCTCGGGCGGCCGGGGTGGGCGTCGATCGGCGTCTCCGCGTCGGGCGCCGCCGACCCGATCGCTCTCCGGGTCGCGAACCGTCTCGTCGGGAACTCGCCGGGTGCCGCCGCGCTCGAGATGACCCTGCTCGGCCCCACGCTCCGCTTCGAGCGCGACGCGATCGTCGCCGTCACCGGCGCCGACGCCGCGGGCATCGAGGGGTGGCGCGCCCGTCGCGTCGCTTCAGGCGAGACGCTGGCGTGCGGCCCGCTCGCGAACGGCGCGCGCGCGTACCTCGCCGTCGGCGGGGGCATCGCCATCGATCGCGTGCTGGGCAGCGCCTCGACCCACCTCGCCACGGCGCTCGGCGGTCTCGGCGGACGTGCGGTCGCCGCAGGTGATCACCTCGCGCTCGGAGCGCCGGCGGGCGAGCCTCGCGCGGGAAAGCTCGATCCACGCGACCTGCCGGGTTACCGTCGTGGTGACCCGTTCCGCGCCACCGACGGTCCGCAAGCGGCGTGGTTCACGGAGGAGGCGCGGATGCATCTCTACGCGAAGCCGTACGTCGTGAGCGAGGCGTGCGACCGGATGGGAATCCGGCTCGACGGCGCGCCGCTCGTCCAGGCCGCAAGTCGCGAGCTGATCACCGAAGGGGTCGTTCTCGGCGCCATCCAGGTCCCCGCGGGCGGGCAGCCGATCGTCCTGTTCGTCGAGCACCAGACCTCCGGCGGCTATCCCAAGATCGCGACGGTTGCGGGGGTGGACGCGTCGCGCCTCGGCCAGCTGCGTCCGCGCGATACGCTGCGCTTCGCACCGGTCTCGTTCGACGAGGCGGTCGCGCTCCTGCGGAAACAGGCGCATGCTCTCGACGAGCTCCTCGCGTGACGACGATCGACCTGAACGCCGACGTGGGTGAAGGCGCGGACGACGACGCGCTCTACCCGCTCCTTTCGTCGATCAACGTCGCGTGCGGGGGGCATGCGGGCGACGAGAGGTCGATGACGGCCGCGGTCGAGAGTGCGCTGACCCACGGTTTGGCGCTCGGCGCGCACCCGAGCTATCCCGACACGGATCGCTTCGGGCGCGTCTCGATCGCGATGGCCCACGACGCTCTGGCCGACGTGATCGCGAGCCAGCTCGCCGCCCTCGCCGAGATCGCCGAGGCGCGGGGCGCACCGCTCCGCCACGTGAAGCCCCACGGCGCTCTCTACAACGACGCCGCGCGCGATCCGGCGATCGCGGCGGCGATCGCCGACGGCGTCGCGCGCGTGGATCACTCTCTACTTCTCTTCGGTCTGGCCGGCTCGACCGCCATCGCCGTCTGGCGCGATCTCGGCTGGCGCTGCGCCGAGGAAGGGTTCTGCGACCGCGGCTACGAGAGGGACGGCAGCCTCGTGGCGCGCTCGAAGCCGGGGGCCCTGCTCACCGACCCCGGCGACGCGTCGGCGCAGGCGGTGCGTCTCGCGTCGGAAGGTCGCTGCCGGACCTTGTGCGTCCACTCGGACACGCCGGGCGCGGCGGCGATCCTCGCGGTCGTGCGCAAGGAGCTGACCGCCGCCGGCTTCGGGATCACTCCTCCGTAGCCTTTCCGCGAAGCCGCTTCACGACCGAGCGCTTCCGCTTCACGTCGAGGCGATTCGCCTTCGAGCGCCTCGGGACCTTCGTCTCGACGCGAGGAATCTCGGGCGCGAGCGCTTCGGCGAAGAGGACGGCGAGGCGCGCCTCGGCGGCGCGGCGGTTCGCGAACTGGCTTCGCGAGGTCTGCGCGACGACCCGCAGCGTGCCGTCCGCTGCGATGCGCGTCCTGAGCTTCTCCAGGAGCCGCGCGCGCTGCTCCTCGCTCACGAACGTGCCGTGGGCGAGATCGACACGCAGCGTGACGCGGCTCGACGTCTTGTTCACATGCTGTCCGCCCGGACCGCCGCTCCTCGACGCGGTGAAGGTGAGCGCCTCGTCCGGAATCGTCAGCTCGTCGTTCACGAAGATCGGCATCGTGTCTCTCAACAAAAAGGGGCGCCCGTCGCCGGGCGCCCCTCGTTCGAATCCGTGAATCAGAAGCCTACCAGACGGTGCAGCGGTTCGTCGGGTGCATCGGCGTTCCCTCGGCGCAGCTGAACGCCTCGGCGAACGCCTGCGAGTTCGACAGCGGCCCGTTGACGCGGAACCGCGGCGGCGAGTGCGGATCGACCGTGACGAGCATCTGCTCGATCTGCGGCGTCGCGAGCGAGCACCAGGTCTGCGCGAACGCGACGAACATGAGCTGGTCGTTCGTCAGGCCGTCGACGATCGGCTTCTCGGAGCCGGGGTTCTTCGCCTCCCAGGCCTTGAACGCCGTGTAGGTCTCCTTGATGCCGCCGTTGTCGGCGATGTTCTCGCCGAGCGTGAGCTTGCCGTTGAGGTGCAGGCCGGGCTGAACCTCGTAGCCCGTGTACTGCTTCTCGATGCACGCGGCGCGCTCCTCGAACTTGTCGGACACGGCGGGCTCCCACCACTCGGTGAGCTTGCCGGTCGCGTCGAACTTGCGGCCCTGATCGTCGAAGCCGTGGGTCAGCTCGTGGCCCATGACCATCCCCATGCCGCCGAAGTTCATCGCCATCGGGAAGTCCTTGGAGAAGAACGGCGGCTGGAGGATGCCGGCGGGGAACACCATCTCGTTGTTGAGCGGGTTGTAGTAGGCGTTCACCGTCGGCGGCGTCATGCCCCACTCGGTCTTGTCGACCGGCTTGCCGATCTTGTTGGCCTCGCGCTCGAACTCGAAGCGGGACGACGCGACGACGTTGGCGAAGTAGTCGCCCTTCTTCAGCTTGAGCTTGGAGTAGTCGCGCCACTTGTCCGGGTAGCCGATCTTGTTGACGATCGCCGCCTTCTTGCCGAGCGCGCGCTGCCGGGTCGTGTCGTCCATCCAGTCGAGGCTCGGGAGGCCCGACGCGAAGGCGGTCTGGATCGCCTCGACGAGCTCGCGCGCGATCCTCTTGCTGTCGCCCGCGAACTGCTTCTTGATGAACTCCTGGCCGAGGATTTCGCCCAGGGCGCCGTCGGTCGCGATGACGCACCGCTTCCAGCGCGCCTGCTGCTCCTTCTGGCCGGAGAGGACCTTGCCGTAGAACGCGAAGTTCTCCTGGTCGAACGCCTTCGGCAGCGCGGGCGCCGCGTCGTGGAGGACCTTCCAGCGGAGGTAGGCCTGGATCGTCGCGTCGTCGGTCGAGCCGAGGAGCTTCTCGAGCCCCTGGTAGAACTCGGGGACCGCGACGTTGATCGGGACGATTTCGGGATGGCCCGCCGCCTTGAGGTAGGCGTCCCAGTCGATGTTCGGCGTCAGCTTCTTCAACCCCGTGATGTCGAGCTTGTGGTAGGTCTTGTCGGGGTCGCGCAGCTCGGCGCGCGGCTTCGAGATCTTCGCGATCTCGGTCTCGAACGCCAGGATCTTGGTCGCGGTCGCCTTCGCGGCGTCCGGCGTATCGCCGTAGAGCGTGAACATCTTCTCGATGTGCGCCGCGTACGCCTCACGCTTGTCCTTCTTGTCGTCGCTCAGGTAGTAATCGCGGTCGGGAAGACCGAGACCGCCCTGGAAGAGCTGCATGATGTTCGTGTTCGGGTCCTTGAAGTCCGCCTCGACGCCGCCGTTGAAGAACGCGGGGATCGTGGCGGCGTGCAGCTTGCCGACCATCGTCATGAGGTTCTTGTCGTTCTTGGTCTTCGCGGCGTCCTTCATCCAGTCCGCGATCGGCTTGACGCCCGCCTCCTCGATGCCCGACTCGTCCATGCAGGCGCCGTAGAACATGCCGAGCTTCTGCCGGCCCGGATCGTCGCCCGGATTCTTGACGGCGTCGTCGAGGATCTCGCGCATCGCGGTGCGGTTACGCTCCGCGATCTCGCTGAACCCGCGCCCCCAGCGCGACTGGTCGGCCGGGATCTTGGTGGAGTCGAGCCATCCGCCGCAGGCATACCGGTAGAAGTCCTGGCAGGGCTCGGTCTTGGTATCCATCGCCGCTTTGACGGTGGACGCGACGCCGGACGCCGAGGCGTCGGCGGCGAGGGCCGGTGCGGCGCACAGGGCAGCCGCGAGCAAGAGTGCAGTACCACGCATGAGTCTTCTCCTTGAGTCGTGTCCTAAGGTCCTACGGGCCGCCGTTCCGTACGTCGGTGCGGTCCGATTGTTTCAATAACCCTTCTGCACGCTCAGGGCGGGCGCTTCGGCGGAACCCCCCGGCCCCAGGCGAATCGTTGCGAAAGGAGGATCGCAGACTAGCACGCGCCCGTTCTTTCCCGTAGCCACGATCCGGTACGCTCCGGGCGCCAAGCCTTCGAAGACGAAGCGGCCCGAAGCCTCCGGTGCGACCCGCGCCGCCTGCTTTAAGACGTTGTCGGGGCCGAGCGCGACGACGGCCTCCACTTCGGACCGATCGGGCCCGGTCAACGTGCCGCTGATGGTCCCTGGGCCTGAAGGCGCGGGTGCGGAAGGAGGCACCGGAACGGGAGGCGGCGGCTCGACGGGAGACGGCGGCTCCGGAGGTTTCTCCTTAGGCACTGCCTCGGCGGCGGCCGTTGCGGCGGCGGTGCCGGCGACCGCTCCGGTCGCGGCAGCTGCAGGCTCGGGAGTCGGAGGCGCCGCTGCGGGCTCGGGCGATGCCGGAGGTGGTGCAACTGCTGCCGCGACGGGCGCCGGACTCGGCGACGACGGCGGAGTCTCCGCCGGCGTGCCCGGCCACGCCGCGACGATCGCCGCGCCCCGCGGAACGACCTGGAGCGGGTCGAGCCGCACGTCGAGTGCCTGACCGGTGTCGGTCAGCGCGAGCGCGACCGCTTCATCGGGTGACGCGACGAGCTGCCGGACCGAGGCGCCCGTGTCGACCCGGTCCGCGATCTTGAGCCCGTCACGATCCTGCGGGCCCGCGAGGTCGACGAGGACGAGAGACGCCCCCTGCGCAACGAGCACGCGTGTCGTCCCCGCGAGAGGAGCCACCGCCACGTTGTCTCCCAGGACGCGATAGAGCGGTCCGCTCGTCAGCGCCGGGAGGACGAAGGTGCGGAGCTCGTCGTGCGATGCGACGAGGAGCGCGCGGCCGCCGGCGGCCGGAGCGAGCCCCCCGGCGGAGGCGGGGAGGGTGATCGTCATCGCGATCTTCGGGGCCGCGAGGTCGACGCGCACGAGCGTCGTGCGCCGCACGATCCCTTTCTTGTCGCTCTCGACGGCGATCGCGTAGGCGGTCTGGCCGTCATCGGTGAGGGCGACGGCACGCGCCGTCCCCTGCAGCTCGACCTCCTTGGGCGCATCGCCGCGCGCGACCCTCAGCACCGAGCGGCCCGGGTTGCGCGACGACGGCAGCACCGCCACCGCCACCGCGCGATCCGCCGAAAGGTCGAAGCCGGAGGCCTGATCGAGCGGGCCGAGGGCGGTCACCGAAGGCGGAAGGTCGCCGGACGGAACGAGGACGGGGCCGGCCGCACGCGCCGCCGCGCTGCAGGCGAAGGCGAGAACGATGAGAGCGATGGCCCGGCGAGGCACCGGTCTATGATACGCGGCTCCATGCCCGCGATCGCCCTCTCCTGCGAAGGCCTCGTCAAGCGCTACGGCGATCTCGTGGCGGTCGACGGACTCGACCTCGACGTGCGGACCGGCGAATGCTTCGGTCTGCTCGGTCCGAACGGTGCGGGGAAGACGACCACGGTCGAGATCCTCGAAGGCCTCCTCGAGCCGGACGCGGGGCGCGTCGCCGTGCTCGGACAGGGCTGGGCGAACGGCGGCGATGCGCTGCGCCAGCGGATCGGCATCCAGCTCCAGGAGACGCAGCTCTCCGAGAAGCTGACCGTCCTCGAGACCATCGAGCTGTTCCGCAGCTTCTACGTCCGAGGCCTCGAGCCGCGGGAGGTCATGCGGATCGTGCGGCTCGAGGAGAAGGAGAAGTCGTGGGTCCGCAAGCTGTCGGGAGGCCAGAAGCAGCGCCTCTCGCTCGCGACGGCGCTCGTCGGCGATCCCGAGATCTTGTTCCTCGACGAGCCGACGACCGGCCTCGACCCGCAGGCGCGCCGCCAGGTGTGGGACGTCATCGCCGACGTGCGCTCCCGCGGCGGCACGGTGCTCTTGACGACTCACTACATGGAGGAGGCCGAGCGCCTGTGCGACCGCATCGCGATCGTCGATCGCGGCAAGGTCATCGCGCTGGACACGCCCGCCGGCCTCATCGCCCGGCTCGGCGCCGATCACGTCCTCGAGATCGAGACCGCGAGCGTTCCCGACCTCGCGTCGCTCAAAGGGTTGACCGACGTGCGCGACGTGCGCGTCGACGCGGGGATCGTCTCGCTCACGGTCGGCGAGGTGCATCGCGCCGTCCCGGCGCTCCTCCACGAGCTGACACGCCAGGGGGTGCCGCTCACGCGCCTCACGACGCATCACGCGACGCTCGAGGACGTCTTCGTAGCGATGACCGGCCGCCACCTCCGCGAGAGCTGAGATGAGCGCGCATCCCCTGCTCCATCTCACGCGCGTCAAGTTCCTGGAGTTCGTCCGCGAGCCCGAGGCGATCTTCTGGGTGCTCGTCTTCCCGATCCTCCTCTCGCTCGCGCTCGGCATCGCGTTTCGCGCGAGGACGCCCGACCCCATCGCGATCGCCGTCCAGGCCGGCCCCGGGGCCGACGAGGCGCTCGGCGCGCTCTCGTCCGACGGCGCGCTCCGCGCGAAGATCCTCACGGAGGCGGAGGCGCGAGAGAGCCTCCGCACGGGACGCGTCGCGCTCGTCGTCGTTCCCGGCGTCACCCTCACCTACTGGTTCGATCCCGCGCGCGACGAGAGCCGCGTCGCGCGCCTCGCCGCCGACGCCGACCTCCAGCGCGCGGCCGGAAGGAGCGATCCGCGCGCGGTCCAGACGCACGAGATGAAGGAGAAGGGGTCGCGCTATATCGACTTCCTCGTGCCCGGCCTGCTCGGGATGAACCTCATGGGGACCGGGATGTGGGGCATCGGCTTCTCGATCGTCACCGCACGATCGCGCGGCCTGCTGAAGCGCCTCGTCGCGACGCCGATGCGCAAGCGCGACTATCTCATCGGCCAGATGCTCGGCCGCCTGGTGTTCCTCTTCCCCGAGGTCGTTCTGCTCCTCGGCTTCGCGCACCTCGCGTTCGACGTGCCCCTCCGCGGCAGCCTCTTGGCGCTCGGCGCCGTCACCGTCGCCGGGGCGCTCGCCTTCACCGGAATCGGCCTGCTCGTCGCCGCGCGGCCGCGGACGATCGAAGGCGTGTCGGGGCTCATGAACTTCGTCATGCTCCCGATGTGGATCTTCTCGGGAGTGTTCTTCTCGCCGTCGCGCTTCCCCGACGCGATCCAGCCGGCGATCGCCCTCCTCCCTTTGACCGCGCTCAACGACGCGATCCGGTCGGTCATGATCGACGGCGCGCCGCTCCTCGCGGTCGCGAGGCCGGTCGCGATCGTCGCGGGCTGGGGCCTCGCGGCGTTCCTCCTGGCACTCCGTCTCTTCCGCTGGAAGTAGCGTGCAAGGCCCGGCCGGACTCTGCGCGAGCTGCCGCTTCGCGGAGCGCGTCGTCACGGGCCGCGGCTCCGTTTTCACCCGCTGCGCGCGGTCCGACGACGATCCGCGCTACCCCCGGTACCCGCGGCTCCCGGTCCTCGAGTGCGAGGGCCACGAGCCGAGGTTGGTAGAATCCGCGGACCCCGACGAGGATCCGTCATGCTGAGCGTCACGAGCGAGGTCGGCCGCCTGCGGAAGGTGCTCATGCACGAGCCCGGCCCCGAGATCGACCGCATGGTCCCGTCGATGATGGAAGAGCTCCTCTTCGACGACATCCTCTACGGCGACCGTGCGCGCGAGGAGCACGCCCGGATGCGCCGGGCCCTTCAGGTCCTCGGGATCGAGACGATCGATGCGGCGGATCTCCTGGAAGAGGTCCTCGGCGACCCCGCGGGGCGCTCGTGGCTCCTGGACGCGCTCCTCCCCGCCGGCGGGCGCCTCGCCGATCAGCTCCGTGAGATGCCACCCGCCGATCTCGCATCCGCGCTCGCGGGCGGTGTTCGCCGCCCGCACGCCCCGGGGACCGCGCTCGACGTCGACGAGCTGTTCGCCATCCCTCCGCTCCCGAACTGGTGCTTCCAGCGTGATCCGCAGGTCGTCATCGGGAGCGGGGTGGTCTTCGCTTCGATGACGAGCGCCGCACGCGAGCGCGAGGCGGTGCTCGCGAGAGCGATCTTCCGCTTCCACCCCGACTTCGCGGGGACTCCCGAGTGGCACGAGCCGCATGACCTCGAGTTCGAGCGCTCGCACGTCGCCGGTGCCGGCCACGCCCGGCTCGAAGGCGGCGATGTCATCCTCGTCTCGCCCGACGTCGTCGCGGTCGGGCTCTCCGAGCGCACGAACCGCCTCGGCATCGAGGACCTCGCCGAGGCGCTCGCGGTGAGCGACGCCGGCCCGCGCTTCCTCGTCGTGGTCGAGCTGCCCAGGCGGCGCGCCTACATGCACCTCGACACGCTCTTCACGCCGATCGACCGCGACCTGGCGCTCATCTACTCCCCGGTGATCCTCCAGGGAGGCGCCGAGCACGCGAGCGTCTTCGAGATCGACCTCAAGAGCGAGCACCGCACGTGGTCGCCGCGGAAGGACCTCCTCTCCTGCCTCGCGCGGCGCGGGAGCGGACTCGAGCCGATTCTCTGCGGCGGCGACGATCCGATCGCGCAGCAGCGCGAGCAGTGGACCGACGGCGCCAACGCGCTCGCCATCGCGCCGGGGGTCATCGCCATGTACGACCGGAACGAGGCGACGCTCGAATCACTCGCGCGCGGAGGCTTCCGCATCGTGACGGCGAAGGACCTCCTCCTAGGCCGTGAGGAGATCGACCTCGACGGGAACGAGAAGGTGTGCGTCGCCTTCGCGAGCCACGAGCTGTCCCGCGCGCGGGGCGGACCGCACTGCCTCACCCACCCGCTCGTGCGGGATCCTTGAGCTACCAGCCGTAGCCGAGGAGCACGCCGGCGTGCAGGCCGCCCGCCGCGATGTCGACCGGGAGGCCGTTGCGCATGAACCGCGCGTCGGCGTGGGTATAGCGCGCGTCGAGGCCGAGATTCATGTGCCCGGCGAGGCGCCAGGAGAGGCCGCCCTCGATCCAGAGACCGTAGGCGTTGTCGGCGTAGTGCGGATGGAAGCCCGGCGCGTCGTAGTCGAGATTGACCGCGACCAGACATCCGCCGGCGCCGACCAGCGGATGGAACGCACCCAGGTCCCACACCTTGCGTACGCCGATCGCGTACTCGGCCGAGCTGGACTTCACGTCGACGGGCCCGAGGAACGGCGAGTCGACGACGCTGTCCTTCTGGGAATAGAGGATGTCCATCGCGAAGTGCACGGGAGAGTGCTCGAGGCCGAAGGCGAACATCACGCCGAACTCGGGCTGGTCCTCGACCGGGTCCCAGTCCTGCTTGTCCATGAGCTTCTCGCCGACGAAGAGGTTCACGTTTCCGTGGTAACGCGCGGCGGCCGGTGTGCTGGCCGCGAGCGCGAGCGCGGCGAGCGCCGTCAGGACGACGCTCGTTCTCCGGCCGCGGACGCTCACGCGTGACCGTGCGCGCCGCCCGTGCCGTGCGCGTGGCGGTGCGCGATCTCGTCCGGCGTCGCCTCGCGGACCTCGAGGACCTCCACGTCGAACGTGAGCGTCTTTCCGGCCAGCGGATGGTTGCCGTCGAGGACGACCTCGTCGCCTTCGATCGCGACGACGAGGAAGGTCACCGGTCCGTCGGGGGTCGAGGCCTGAACCTCGATCCCGGGTGCGAGGCCCATCTTCGGAGGGAACTCCGAGACGGGGACGCGGATCCGCGCGCCGGGATCGGAGACTCCGTAGGCGTCTTCCGGCGGAACGACGATCCGCCGCTTCGTGCCGGCGGCCGATCCCGCGAGCGCGTTCTCGAGGCCCGGGATGATCTGGCCCGCGCCGTGGAGATAGACCATCGGATCGTCTCCGACGCTCGTCTCGATCGTCGCGCCGTCGGCGCCGGTGAGGGTGTAATGCATGCGGACGACGCGGCCGGGCTCGATCTTCATCACGGCGATCCCCCGAGATCGTGGTTCCTCACGCTAGCATGGCTCCATGGAGCGCTCACGTCTTCCATTGTTTCTCTTCGTGTACGTCGCCGCCGTCTTCGCGTGGTCGGGATGGCATCCGCACGATCGCCTCACGTGGGTGCTCGAGGTGTTCCCGGTCATCATCGCGGTGCCCATCCTCGCCGCCACCCGCCCCAGCTTTCCGCTGACGAACCTCGCCTACGTCCTCGTCGCGCTCCACGCGACGATCCTCATGGTCGGCGGCAAATATACGTACGCGGAAGTCCCGTTGTTCAACGCGATCCGGGACGCCCTCCACGCGGCGCGCAACGATTACGACCGCCTCGGCCACTTCGCCCAGGGGTTCGTCCCCGCGGTCATCGCGCGCGAGGTCCTCTTGCGAAAGACCCCGCTGCGCCGCGGCGGCTGGCTCTTCTTCCTGGTGCTGTCGATCTGCATGGCGATCAGCGCGACGTACGAGCTCGTCGAGTGGAGCGCCGCGGAGGCGACCGGTTCGGCGGCCGACGCTTTCCTCGGGACCCAGGGCGACCCTTGGGACACGCAGAAGGACATGCTCTTCGCGGGGATCGGGGCGCTGACCGCGCTGCTCACCATCACGCGCTGGCACGACCGGCAGATCGATCGCCTGCTCAGTAGTACCAGGTGAACGGCCCGGGTAGCTCCTCGAGACGGAGCCCCGTGGACTTCGCGTCGGCGGCGGCGCGTGCCCAGCTCGAGACGCGATCGACCGCTTCCGGAATTCCGACCGGCCCCGCGGAGTAGATTCCGATCGCGGCGAGCTTCCCCTCGCCGAGGAGCGACGCGGGCAGGTCGTCGCGCGGGGCCCCGGCGAGCGCGACGACGGCGAGCGCCTTGCCGGCGTTCGACGGATCGGCCGCTACGCGGCGCAGGTGCCGGCCGAGGACCCCGGGCCCTTCGCCGCTCACGACGAGGACGACGCGAGCGCCGGGGGTTCCCGGGGGAAGCGCGCTGATTCCGGAGCGCGACGCCGCGGGGAGCGCAGGGAAGGCATCGGCTCCCGCGTCGACGGCGAGCTTCCCGTCGAAGCGCGGTGCGGCGGCGAATCGCGCGAGCGAGCCGGCTCCGTGCACGCCGACGACGGCACGCGCCTCCTCCGGCGGCGCCTCCTGACGCCACCACGCGGTGAGCGCGGTCGCGATCCGGGCGGCGTCGGTCTCGCCGGGCTCGGGGGCGGCGGCGACAGACCACGGCGGACGCCCTTCGGCGGCGGTCGCCATGACCATGAGCGTGCGCGCGGACCCGAGGAGCGCTTTCGCGGGGGTGAACGCCGCGAGGGGTCGGTCCGGCGTGGGATCGAAGGCGCGGCCGAGCACGAGCCGCTGGAGGAGCGTGCCGGGCACGTCGGCGGTGCGGTCGCGCTCCGCGTCGCGCAGACGGAGCGTGATCGCCGTGAGGCGCCCGGGCGTCGGGGCCGATGCGGACGGAGCGACGTCGAGCAAGGCGAGCCCCGCCGGGACCGGAGCAGGATCCGCGCTCTCGGCCGGAATCGCGCCGAACGCCTCCTCGGGGAGCTGGGCGAGCACCGTCGCCGCCTTCATCGCGGCGCCGGAGCGATCGAACCGATAGGAGAGGAGCCGGCCGTCCTCGAGACGCTCGAAGACAGGCGCGCGTCCCTCGACGTCCGGGGTCCGGCGGCGGAATCGCGCTTCGGTGCCCTCCATGCCGAGGATCCATTCTTCCCACGCCACCGTGCGTCCTTCGCCGAGCTTCCACGATCCTTTCCGGACGATCGAGCCGGGCCGGCTCCGCGCCACGATCGACCCGCGGCCACCGGGGAGCGCGGTTGTGGTGCGCTCGGCTTCGGCGCCGAGACCGTGGTCCGGCCACGCCGAGGCGACGGCTTCCGCCTGCGGCGCCGTTGCGGCCGACGGCGGCGCGGTCGCCCTGGACGGCGGCGCCGCTTCGATCGAGCCGAGGCCCATCTTCGAGCTCCTCCCGATCGCGCGCGCCAGGATCGCGTTCGTGCCGAGATCGACGCCGCCGATCCCGATACTGAAGATGCGGGCGTCGGGATCGGAGGAGCGGCGCGCCGCGACCGCCTTCGCCTCGGGCGCCGACAGGCTCGCGAGGATCCGGGCGTGCATGAGGAGGCGCTCGGCGCGGAACGAGTAGAGATCGAGCGTGACGGCGTCGGTCTCCGAACCGAGAGCATCCATGCGCGCCGCCAGCGCCGCCTGGTCGGGGACCGACGGATCGAGGAGCGCGCGGTCGCGGCGGAAGCGCACCGCCGGGGGCAGCGCGCGCCCGTCGACCGGCTCGAGCCGGTCGAGCGCCGTACCGACCGCGGTGCGATCGAGCACGTCGACGACACCCTCGCCTCCGGCGCGGGGCAGGACGTCGTAGCTCAGGAGCTGCGGGAAGCGGCGCGGCGTCGGAAGCGCCGGCAGCTCCACGCCCATGAGCATGTCGAGGTCCGGGACGGCCACGCCGTGGGCGCGCGCGCTCTCGAGCCATGCGAAGACCGACAGCCATCGCACCGTCTCGTTGAGCTCGGACATCTCCGGGAAGATCTGCGACATCTCGTCGTAGTGGGCGTTGATGAACGCCGTCGTCGCCTTCGTCCATGCAGGCTCGGCGGCCGTCGTCTCGTCGGCCGCATCGCGGACGCGCTCGGAGATCGCGGTCATGCGCGCGCGTCGGAAGGCGCAGACGTCCTGCTCCGGCGAGAGGGTGAGGTCGACGTCGTCGGGGCGGAACCAGAGACGCGTCTGCTGGTTCATGACCGCGCCGGCGGTCGGGTCGGCGGCGAACCGCTCGAGGTGCGTGCGGAACCCGGGGAGGGTCTTGCGGACGCTGTCCCTCACGTCCCCGGGACCGAGCAGGTCGATGCCGACGCTGAACGTCTTGAACCGGACGTCCGCGAGCAAGCTCACCATGCCGAGCGCCGTGTCGCGCAGGCGGCCGCCGTAGTTGACGACCGCGATCTGCGGAACGACCGCGCGCTCGAGGCTCATGTACGGCTCGCCGTATCCCCCGTGCGCGATCGAGCGGTAAGCGACGGCGAGATCCGCGAGCGACGTCGGGCGGCCGAGGATCACGGGGGCGGAATCCGGCTCGCTCGTGAACCAGCGCACGCGGCCGTCCTCGATCTTGCCTCCTTCGATCCGGCGGCCCTTCTCGAGCATCGATGAGAGCGCCGCGAGATCGAGAGGCACCGTCCCGCGGGGAGCCGCGGTGTCGCGCACCGTCGTCTTCCACGGCTCGGTCCCGAGGAGGAACTTCGAGCGCTCGGGAGCATGCCGGTAGGCATAGACCGAGACCTCGACGTCCCCTTGCCGCCGCTTCCGCTCCCCCGCCAGCGCGTGGCGCAGCACCGGCCACGCGTCCTGCCACGCCTCGCGAGCGGCGGCGACCGGGTCGGTCGCCGCGGGGGGCGCCTCGGAGAAAGGCAGCGCCTCGAGACCGGGAGACGGGAGGATCGCCCGCAGATGGCCCTCGCCGTCGCTTTCGAGCAGGAGCCGCCGCGCGCGCGCCAATTCCACCCAAGCGGGCTGCGGATCGCCGGTATCCCAGAGCGGCCCGACCTCGACGAGCGGCGGGTCGGGCGGAGGAGACAGCGAATCGAGCGCGTCGGGGAGGACGAACGCGTAGGGCTCCAGGATCGGGTCGAGGAGCCGGTGCGCGAGCGCGTCCTCCGTATGGTCGGTCAGCGGCGGCCGCGGCCTCCCCCCGAGCTGATCGAGGAGCGTCCCGACGCTGTCTCCGGAGTGGGTGAGCTTGCGGCGGTCGACGAGCGGGCCGTAGTCGACGACGACCCAACGGGCGGACGCCTCTTTCGACGCGGGTGGCGGTCCGGGAAGCGCCGCCGCCAGGACGAGCAGGGCGAAGGCGACGATGCGGGGCACGCGGCGCATCCTACTTCCATACGTCGATCGGACTGGCCTTGGCGAAATGGGACCTCTGTAGTACTGTTTGTCTGGGAGTCACCGTCATGATCCGAATCACGCGACAAACCGACTACGGCATCCTGATCCTGTCCCAGCTCGCGAGCGAGCCCCAGGAGGCGATCCACGCGGCGAAGGACGTCGCCAAGCGCTCGGGGATCCCCGTTCCGATGGCGAGCAAGATCCTGAAGGCGCTCGCGCGCGCCGGGCTGCTCGTCTCGCACCGCGGGGTCAAAGGGGGCTACAGCCTCTCCGGCCCGGCGAGCCGGATCAGCATCGCGGACATCATCCAGGCGCTCGAGGGCCGATTCGGGATCACCGAGTGCTCCTTCAATCCCGGCGGCTGCGAGCAGGAATCTTGCTGCCCGGTGAGAACGAACTGGCAGCGCATCAGCGAAGCCGTGCGCCACGCACTCGATCGCATCCCGCTCTCGGAGATGTCGGTGCCGCACTCGCCCCAGCTCGACGTCACGCTCCGGACGATCTCGATGGAGGCGCCGAGAACCTTATGAAGACCGAATCGTCGTCCGTCGAGGCCCTCGCCAAGCGCGAGTACAAGTACGGGTTCATCACCGAGATCGAGTCGGACGCGGTACCCCCGGGGCTCGACGAGGACGTCATCCGCACGATCTCCACGAAGAAGGGCGAGCCGCAGTTCATGCTCGCCTGGCGCCTCGCGGCGTACCGGCACTGGGTCACGATGAAGGAGCCGACCTGGGCGAACGTTCACTACCCGCCGATCGACTACCAGGACATCGTCTACTACTCCGCGCCGAAGTCGCAGACGGGCCCGAAGAGCGTCGAGGAGATCGATCCGCAGCTCCTCGCCACGTACGAGAAGCTCGGCATCCCCCTAAAGGAGCGAGCTCTGCTCGCCGGTGTCGCGGTCGATGCGGTTTTCGACAGCGTCTCGGTGGCGACGACGTTCCGCGAGAAGCTCGCCTCGCTCGGCATCATCTTCTGCTCGTTCTCGGAGGCGGTCCGCGAACATCCGGCTCTCGTCGAGAAGTATCTCGGCTCGGTCGTTCCGGTCACCGACAACTTCTTCGCCACGTTGAATTCTGCGGTCTTCTCCGACGGGTCCTTCTGCTACGTGCCCAAGGGCGTGCGCTGCCCGATGGAGCTCTCGACCTACTTCCGCATCAACGCCGCCAAGACCGGCCAGTTCGAGCGGACGCTCATCATCGCGGACGAGGGCGCCACGGTGAGCTACCTCGAAGGCTGCACGGCGCCGATGCGGGACGAGAACCAGCTCCACGCGGCGGTCGTCGAGCTCGTCGCGCTCGAGAACGCGACGATCAAGTACTCGACGGTGCAGAACTGGTATCCGGGGGACAAGGACGGCAAGGGAGGGATCTTCAACTTCGTGACCAAGCGCGGCAAGTGCGCGGGCGCGCGGTCGAAGATCTCCTGGACGCAGGTCGAGACCGGCTCCTCGATCACCTGGAAGTATCCGAGCTGCATCCTCCAGGGCGACGAGTCGGTCGGCGAGTTCTACTCGGTCGCGCTGACGAACAACCGCCAGCAGGCCGACACCGGCACGAAGATGATCCACATCGGCAAGCGCACGAAGTCGACGATCGTGTCGAAGGGGATCTCGGCGGGGCACGGGCAGAACACCTACCGCGGCGCGGTCAAGATCCTCAAGGGGGCGGAAGGCGCGCGCAACTACTCGCAGTGCGACTCGATGCTCCTGGGCGACACGTGCGGGGCGCACACCTTCCCGTACATCGACGTCGCCAACGCGACGGCGACGGTCGAGCACGAGGCATCGACCTCCAAGATCGGCGAGGACCAGATCTTCTACTTCCAGCAGCGCGGCATCTCGAAGGAAGACGCCGTGAACATGATCGTGAACGGCTTCTGCAAGGAGGTCTTCCGTGAGCTCCCGATGGAGTTCGCGGTCGAGGCGCAGAAGCTTCTCGGGGTGAGTCTCGAAGGGAGCGTCGGTTGAGCATGCTGAAGATCGAGAATCTGCACGCGTCGGTCGGCGGAGCCGAAATCCTGAAGGGCGTCGACCTCGACGTTCGCGCGGGAGAGGTCCACGCGATCATGGGCCCGAACGGCTCCGGGAAGAGCACGCTCGCCCAGGTGCTTGCCGGTCGCGAGGCTTACTCCGTCACCGCGGGCGGCGTCACCTTCCTCGGTCAGGACCTCCTGGCGCTGCAGCCGGAGGACCGCGCGCGCGCCGGCATCTTCCTCGCCTTCCAGTATCCGGTCGAGATCCCCGGCGTGAGCAACGTCTACTTCCTCAAGGCGGCGCTCAACTCGGTGCGCAAGCAACGCGGCGAGCCGGAGCTCGACGCGATCGATTTCCTCGCCTACGTCCGCGCGAAGCTCAAGGTCGTCGACATGGACGAGAGCTTCCTCCAGCGCTCGGTGAACGAAGGGTTCTCGGGCGGCGAGAAGAAGCGGAACGAGATCTTCCAGATGGCGGTGCTCGATCCCAAGCTCGCGATCCTCGACGAGACCGACTCGGGCCTCGACATCGACGCGCTGAAGATCGTCGCCGCCGGCGTCAACGCGATGCGCTCGCCGGATCGCGGCATCGTCGTCGTCACGCACTACCAGCGCCTGCTCGACTACATCGTCCCCGACCGCGTCCACGTCCTGGCCGAGGGCCGGATCGTGCGCTCGGGCGACAAGACCCTCGCCCTCGACCTCGAAAAGAAGGGCTACGGGTGGCTCGAGGAGGGGGTCTCTCGATGAGCCTGAGGGCCGACGCGCGGGCGCGGTTCGAGACGCTCGGCATCCCGAAGCCGACCGAGGAGGACTGGCGGCAGACGAACGTGCAGCCGGTGGCGCCGTTCGCGACCGCCGTCGCACCGGCGGTCCGGCTCGACGCCGCGACCCTCGAGGCGGCCTCGCCTCTTGCGAGCCTCCTTCCCGTCCGCGTCGTCCTGGTGAACGGGCGCTTCGACCGCTCGCTCTCGCGTCTTACGCGTCTCCAGTCGAACGTGCGCGTCGAGAGCATGACGGATCACGATCGCCTCGCGAGCGCCGCGGCGTTCGACGATCGCGCCTTCGTGGCCCTCAACACCGCGCTCTTTCAAGACGGCGTCCTCATCTCCATTCCCGACGGCGTGGAACTGAAGGAGCCGGTGCACGTCCTCCATGTCGCGGTTCCCTCGGACGAGCCGCGATCGATCCATCCGCGCGTCCTCGTCGTCGCCGGCGCCGGTGGGCGCGGCGTCGTCGTCGAGACTTACGTCACCGTGGGGAACGGCCCCTACCTCACGAACGCGGTCACCGAGATCCTCGTGGCCGACGACGCGCACGTCGAGCACGTCAAGGTGCAGTCGGAGGGCGAGGGCGCATGGCACGTGGCGACCATCGCCGGCCGTCAGGGACGCGATGCCCGGCTCCACTCGCACAACGTCACGCTGGGCGCGAAGCTCGCGAGGAACGACATCGGGTCGCGCCTCCTCGGCCAGGGTGCCGAGTGCCACCTCTACGGCCTGTACGTCGCCGACGGCACGCAGCACGTCGACAATCACACCGCGCTCGACCACGCGGTCCCCCACTGCCCGAGCTGGGAGATGTACAAGGGCGTCCTCGCGGGGTCGGCCCGCGCGGTCTTCAACGGCCGGATCATCGTCCGCCCCAACGCTCAGAAAACCGACGCGAAGCAGTCGAACAAGAACCTCCTCCTTTCCGACGCGGCGGTGGTCCACACCCGGCCGCAGCTCGAGATCTTCGCGAACGACGTGAAGTGCACGCACGGCGCGACGATCGGCCGCCTCGACGAGACCTCGCTCTTCTACCTGCGGACCCGCGGGATCGGCGCCGACGAGGCGCGCGACATGCTCGTCCACGCGTTCGCCGGCGACGTGCTGCAGAAGATCCCGGTTCCCGCCCTCGCCGAACGCCTCTCCGCCGGGCTCGCGGAGCGCCTCGGAGGCCGGCCGTGAGCCGAGCACCCGTCACCGCGTTCGACCTCGCGCGGGTCCGCAAGGATTTCCCGATCCTCGAGCGCACGATGCGCGGACGGCCGCTCGTCTACCTCGACAACGCGAACTCGACGCAGAAGCCGCGCACGGTGATCGAGACGGAGGCGCGCTTCTACACTGAACAGTACGCCAACATCCATCGCGGGGTGTACCTCCTGAGCCAGGAAGCGACCGCGGCGTACGACCGCGCGCGCGAGCGCGTCGCGCGCTTCGTCAATGCGAGGAGCACGCGCGAGATCGTCTTCGTCCGCGGCACGACCGAGGCGATCAACCTCGTCGCGTCGAGCTGGGGTCGGAAGAACCTGAAGTCCGGCGACGAGGTCCTGATCTCGGAGATGGAGCACCACTCGGGGATCGTTCCGTGGCAGCTCGCGTGCGAGGCCGCGGGGGCGAAGCTCCGCGTCATCCCCGTGACCGACGCCGGCGAGCTGGACCTCGAAGCGGCCGAGAGGCTCTTCACTCCGAAGACGAAGATCCTCTCGCTCATCCACATCTCGAACGCGCTCGGTACCGTCAATCCGGTCGCCGCCCTGGTCGCGATGGCGAAGCGTCGCGATGTGCCGGTGCTGCTCGACGGCGCGCAGACGATCTCGCACAAGGCGGTCGACGTCCAGGCGCTCGGCTGCGACTTCTACTGCTTCTCCGGCCACAAGCTGTTCGGCCCGACCGGAATCGGCGTCCTCTGGGCGAGAGAAGATCTCCTCGACGCCATGCCGCCGTACCACGGCGGCGGCAACATGATCCACCAGGTCACCTTCGAGAAGACCACCTACGCCCCGCTCCCGTTCAAGTTCGAGGCCGGCACGACGAACATCGCCGGCACGATCGGCCTCGCCGCCGCGATCGACTACGTCGATGCGATCGGCTACGACGCGATCGGGAGCCACGAGCATCGCCTCCTCGAGCGCCTCCTCGCGGGACTGAAACGGATTCCGCAGGTTCGCGTGCTCGGCGCGCCGAAAGAACGGATCGGCGTCGTCTCGCTCGTGCTCGACGGCGTGCACCCGCACGACGCCGGCACCGTGCTCGACCTCGAAGGCATCGCCATCCGCGCCGGCCACCACTGCGTGCAGCCGCTCATGGCGCGCTTCGGTGTCCCCGCCTCGATCCGCGTCTCGCTCGCCTTCTACAACACCGAAGCGGAGGTCGACGCGTTCCTCGCCGGCCTCGCGAAGTGCGCCGAGGTCTTCAAGGGATGAGCGAGCTGCGCGACCTCTACCAGGAGCTGATCCTCGACCACAGCAAGACGCCGAGGAACTTCAAGGTCCCCGTCGAGGTCACGCACGAGGCGCACGGCCGCAACCCGCTCTGCGGCGACACCTTCACGATCTTCGTCGACGTCGAGAACGGTACGATCAAGGACATCGGCTTCCAGGGCCACGGCTGCGCGATCTCGACCGCGTCGGCGTCGATGATGACCGAGAGCCTCAAAGGGAAATCGCTCGAGGACGGGAAGAACCTCTTCGAGTGGTTCCACCGCCTGCTGACCACGCCCCCGGACATCGGCACGCCTTCGGGCCCACTCGGCAAGCTCGCGGTCTTCTCCGGCGTGCGTGAGTTCCCCGTGCGCGTGAAGTGCGCGACCCTTGCCTGGCACACGCTCAAGGCCGCCCTCGACCGCGACGCCAAGGCCGTGACGACGGAGTGAGCATGAGCGCCGACCCCAAGACGATCGAAGCCGGAGTCGTCGAAGCGCTCAAGACCGTCTACGACCCCGAGATCCCCGTCGACATCTACGAGCTCGGTCTCGTCTACGGCATCGACGTCACGCCCGAAGGCGAGGTCACCGTCCGCATGACGCTCACCTCCCCCTCCTGCCCCGCCGCCGAGATGATCCCTCCCGAGGTCGAGCAGAAGGTCGCGGCCGTCGACGGCGTGACCCGCGCGCGCGCCGAGATCGTGTGGGAGCCGATCTGGAACAAGGACATGATGAGCGAGAGCGCGAAGCTCCGGCTGGGCTTCTTCTAGCAACGCACTACAATCCCCCGCCCATGCCCTCGACCGACAAGAAGGTTCTCGGCGACGACGTACGCCTCGGCCGCCTCCTGATGGACGACATGAGGCGCGGCAAGCTCGGGCAGGCGTACAAGCGCGACCTCGCCGACATCTACCGGTTCTATCTCACCGAGGAGCAGCGCGAGCAACTCGTCGGGATGGGGAGCCTGAAGCGTTTCTTCTGGGTCGTCCGTTGGCTCATCCGCAATTTGCTCTTCCGACTGTCCCCGAGCCGGCGCCTCCTCCTGCTGCTCGTGCCGTTCCTCCTGATTCTCGATAATGAGTTCCAGTGGGGGAAGGTCCACGTCTCCGTTCGCTTGGCCGCGTGGTCGTTCCTGCCGGTCCTCATCGTGCTCATGCTCGAGCTGAAGGACAAGCTGCTCGCGCGCGACGAGATCGAGGTCGCGCGGCAAGTGCAGATCTCGCTCCTGCCGAAGACGCATCCCACGCTCGCGGGATGGGAGGTCTGGAGCGCGACGACGCCCGCGAACGACGTCGGAGGGGATCTCATCGATTACCTCGAGGCCGGCGGCGGGCGTACGGGGCTCGCGCTCGGAGACGTTGCGGGCAAGGGCATGGGCGCGGCGCTCCTGTGCGCGAAGCTCCAGGCGACGCTGCGCGCGCTGGCACCCGAGGCGCCCGAGCTCGCGGCGCTCGGCGATCGCTTGAACGGCGTTCTCGAGCGGTCGGGGCTCGACAACCGTTACGCGACGCTCTTCTACTGCGAGATCGCACCGGGCGATCCGGAGATCCGGTATCTGAACGCGGGACACAATCCCGCGTTCGTTCTCCGGAACGGCGGGATCGAGACGCTCGCGGCATCGTCGCTCCCGCTGGGGATGCTCCCGGGCGTGACGTACGCTCAGGGGCGTGAGGCATTGGCGCCTGGCGAGGCGATCGTCCTCTACTCGGACGGCATCACCGAGGCGACGAACGTCGCCGGCGAGGAATACGGACCGGAGCGATTGCGCCGCGTGCTCCTCTCCTCGGGTGCCGGCTCGGCCGAAGCGATGGCGCGCCGCGTGCTCGACGACGTCGGCGCGTTCCTCCATGGAGAGAAGCCGCACGACGACCAGTCGCTCATGGTCCTGAGACGAACGGGTTGATCGACCGGAGCGCGTTCGCGGCGATCGTACGCGAGGCCGGGGCGACCGTGCGCGCCGCGTTCGGCGGACCGCTCGCGAGCGCGTGCAAGAGCGACGGCTCCCCGGTCACCGAGGTCGACCGCTCGGTCGACGCGTTTCTCCACGAGAAGCTCTCGGGTTTGCTCCCGGACGCCGGATGGCTCTCCGAGGAGACAGCCGACGATGCGCGGCGCCTCTCGCTCCCGACCTGCTGGATCGTCGATCCGATCGATGGCACGAGTCAGCTCCTTCGCGGTATCCCCGAGCTCTCGATCTCCGTCGCCCTCGTCCGCGACGGCGAGCCGGTGGCGGCGGCGGTGCTGAACCCGATGAGCGGCGAGGAAGGGATCTGGACCGAGGGCGAGCCGCCGGCGTTTCGCGGCCTCACGCCGTCTTCCGCCGGAGACTCGCTCGACGCCATCGAGGCGATCGTCAGCCGCACCGAGTCGGAGTCGGGCGAGCTCGCCCGGGTTCGCGGCGTCGTGCGCTCGTTCCGCCCGGTGGGAAGCGTCGCGTACAAGCTGCTGCGGGTCGCGGCACGTGCCGACGCCGTGACGTTCTCGCTGCGTCCCAAGTCCGAGTGGGACGTCTGCGCGGGCATCGCGCTCGTCGAAGCGGCGGGCGGTGTCTACGTCCGGCTCGACGACCGTCCCGTGCGATTCAACCAGGCGGTTCCCGTGATTCCCTCCGGAGCCGTCGCGGGGCCGGCCGGCCTGGCGGAGGCGCTCGCCGATCGTCTGAGGCGGCGCTAGCCGGAACGAAACGCGGCGCGCACCTCGTCCTTCCGCCAGAACCGCAGGAACCAGAGGACGGCGCCGACCTGGGCGACGAAGAGAAGCAAGGCGAGCGCCGCGACGGCGGCGCGGGCGGCGACGCCTCCTCCCGTGAGCACGACCAGCGGTGCGAGCGAAGGCTTCGCGATCGCCACGAGCATCGCGATCGAGCCCCACGCGAGCGCCGTGATCGCACGATGGGCGAAGGGAGCGCGCCGGTAGACGGCGACAGCGGCGACGATCGCGGCGGCGCCGAACGCGAGGTTGACCCCGGCGCTCCAGCCGGAACCGCCGGCGAGCGCCTCACGCAGCGGCCGTGTCGGATCGTCCCCGGTGTCGAGGGAGCCGGCGAGCTTGTCGAGGAGAATCGGGACGATCGCCTGGAACGCGCCCAGAGCCACGCTGACGACGCCGAGAATGAGGACGGTCGAAGCGGCGGCGTCGATCCGTCCCGCCGGGCCGTCTTTCATGACGCCGGAGTGTAGCGCACCGCGTTAGACTCGCGCCCTCTGGCGGGGGGGCCTCATGATCTCGAAGCGGTCAGGGATACGCGCGGGGATTCTCGTGCTGGGCGCCGTCGTCGCCGCGGGCTGGCTCACGGCGCGGGCGGCACGGCCGAGGATCTACGCGATCACCGGGGCGACGGTCGTCACCGCGCCGGGGCAGAAAATCGAGTCGGGAACCGTCGTGATCCGCGACGGGCTCATCGATGCGGTGGGGCACGACCTCGCGGCGCCTGCCGACGCGGTCGTGATCGACGGCAAGGGCAAATTCGTGTACGCCGGCTTCATCGACGCGGGCGGCTGGACGCCGGGCGCCGACGCGCCGGCCGCCGCCCCCGCGGAGCGCGGCCGGGCGAGGACCGCCCGCGAGCCCGAGACCGGGCCCGTCTACCCGGTCGCGGCCATCCGGCCCGAGCGCCGGATCGCCGACACGCTCCCCACGTTCGAGGGCGACCGCAAGCGCGACGCCGACTCGTGGCGGCGTCTCGGCTTCACCGCGCTCCTCGCCGCTCCCGGAAAGGGGATCTTCCGCGGGACGAGCGCGCTCGTGCTCCTTCGCGACGAGGCGCCGGTCGCCGATCTCATCGTGCGCGACGGCGTGGCCCAGCACCTCGCGTTCGAGACTGGCGGTTTCGGCGACACGTACCCGAACAGCCTGATGGGCGCGGCCGCGGCGGTGCGCCAGGCGCTCCTCGATACGCAGCGCTACGTGACGTGGAGCGAGCGGTACGAGAAGAACCCCGCCGGGATGCCCCGCCCCGAGCGGCTGCCCGCGCTCGAGGCGCTCCGGCCGCTCCTCTCCCGCCATCAGCCGGTCTTCTTCGAGGCGGCCTCGGCCGACGACATCCTGCTCGCCGATCGTATCGCGCGCGAGTTCGATCTCGACCTCGTCGCCGTCGCATCCGGGACCGAGGCGGAGATCGCGGATCAGGTGGCGAAGACGGGGCGGGTGCTGGTCTATCCCCTGCGGTTTCCCGACAAGCCGAAGGTCGACGATCCCGACGACGCGCTCGACGTCACGCTCAAGCAGCTCGAGCGCTACGTGAAGGCAGGAGCGGCGCCGAAGACGCTCGCGGACGCCGGCATCAAGCTCGCCTTCTCGGCGCACGGCTTGAAGAACAATGCCGACTTCGCTGCGAACTTGCGGAAGGTGCTCGACGCGGGATTCCCGGAGGACGCCGCGCTCGCGGCGCTGACCGTGACGCCGGCGAAGCTCCTCGGCGTCGATCGGACGATGGGCACGATCGAGGCGGGCAAGGTGGCCGATCTCATTCTGACCGACGGTCCGGTCTTCAAGAAGGACTCGAAGGTGCGCCGGGTCTTCGTCGACGGGTACGACTACGCGATCGACGAGAAGGCGAAGCCCAAGGGAGATCCGAACGCCGTCGTCGATCCCCGGGGCACGTGGTCGGTCGTCATCGAGATCGGAAGCAACCCGTTGCAGAGGACCTGGACGATCGCCGGCGAGAAGGGGCATTACACGGGGACCGCCGAGACGCGCGCGGGGGTCGTGACGTTCGACAAGGTCGAGCTCGCGGGCAATGCGCTCACCGTCACGTTCCCGGCGTCGGAAGGCCGCGGGGCCAACGAGGTCACGGTGATCGTGAACGGCGACGCCTTCGAGGGCACGATGGAGATGGGTCCACGATCGGCGCAGCTCAAGGGGACACGAACGCACGGGCCCGAGGGAGGTGCGTCATGATTCCGGCTCTTCTCGCCGCCGCTGTCCTCGTCCGCGACGCGACGATCTGGACGCAAGGTCCTCAGGGCAAGCTCGAGCACGCCGACCTTCTCGTCCAGGACGGGAAGGTCGTGAAGGTCGGGGCGGGACTCACCGCACCCTCCGGGGCCGTCGTCGTCGACGGCAAGGGCAAGCACGTCACGCCGGGCCTCATCGACTGCCACAGCCACACGGCGATCCGCGGCGGGGTCAACGAAGGGTCGAACAACGTGACCGCGGAGGTCCGCATCGACGACGTCCTCGATCCGCGCGACGTCGCGCTCTACCGCGAGCTGGCCGGCGGGCTCACGGCGGCGCACAGCCTCCACGGCTCGGCGAACTCGATCGGCGGCCAGGACGCGATCATCAAGCTCCACTACAACTCGAGCCGCGATCGCCTCCTCGTGCCCGGCGCCCCGAAGGGGATCAAGTTCGCCCTCGGCGAGAACCCCAAGCAGTCGAACTTCCGCGACAGCGCGCGTCCCGTGCGCTACCCCCAGACGCGCATGGGCGTCATGGACTCGATCGCGGCGGCGTTCACCGCCGCGCGCCACTACCGCGAGGAATGGCAGGCCTACGACAAGCTCGCAGCCAAGGACAAGGAGCGCCGCGAGCCGCCGCGCCGCGACCTCCAGCTCGAGGCGATCGCGGAGATCCTGGACGGCAAGCGGAAGATCCACAGCCACTGCTATCGCCAGGACGAGATCCTCGCCCTGATCAGGACCTGCGAGGCGTTCGGGGTGAAGGTCGGCACCTTCCAGCACGTCCTCGAAGGGTACAAGGTGGCCGACGAGATCGCGGCGCACGGCGCCGGCGGGTCGACGTTCTCGGACTGGTGGGCGTACAAGCTCGAGGCGTGGGACGCCATCCCGTACAACGGCGCGCTCATGCGGGAGCACGGCATCGTCGTCTCGTTCAACTCGGACTCCGACGAGCTGGCGCGGCGCCTCAACCTCGAGGCCGCGAAGGCGATGAAGTACGGCGGCGTTCCCGAGATCGACGCGCTCGACTTCGTGACCCTGAACCCCGCGAAGCAGCTCGGCATCGACGACCGGACGGGGTCGCTCGAACCGGGGAAGGACGGCGACTTCGTCGTCTGGTCGGGCCCTCCCCTCTCGGTCTATTCGGTCGCCGAGCAGACGTGGGTCGACGGCGTCAAGGAGTTCGATCGCGCGCAGGACCTCGTCGATCGCGAGGCGCGCGAGAAGCGGCGCGCCGACGCGATCGCGACGATCCGCGGGAACGCGTCGCCGGCCGCCGCGAAGGAGACGGCGGCCGAACCGCCGAAGCAAGTCCCGGCCGCTGTGCCGCCGGCGTGGAAGGACCGCCTCGGGCCCACGACGTCCACGGTGTCGATCGTCCACGCGACGATCCACACCGTCTCCGGCCCGACGATCGAGGACGGCACCGTCTCGTTCCGCGCGGGCAAGATCGTCGAGGTCGGCGCCAAGCTTGCGCCGCTCGCCGGTGCCAGGGTCGTCGATGCGACCGGACGCCACGTCTACCCCGGCTTCATCGACGCGAACACCGCCCTCGGTCTCACCGAGATCGGCTCGGTCGCCGGCAGCGTCGACATCGCGGAGACCGGAAGCTTGAATCCGCAGGCGAACACGGCGATCGCCGTCAATCCCGATTCCGAGCTGATCCCGGTCACGCGCGTGAACGGCGTCACTCACGTCCTCGCCGCTCCCGACGGAGGGCTCGTCTCAGGCACCTCCGCCCTCATCCGCCTCTCCGGCTGGACCTGGGAAGACCTCCAGGCCGCGTCCCCCGTCGCGCTCCACATTCAGTGGCCCTCGTTCACGCCCCGGCGCGAGCGGTTCGGCGGCACGCCGCCGCCCTCGGAGGAAGACCAGAAGAAGGAGCGCGACGAGGCGATCAAGAAGATCCACGGGCTGTTCGACGACGCGCGCGCTTACGCGAAGGCGAAGGACGCGAAGGGGGCCGGCGGCCGCGCGCTCGAGCCCGATCCCGCCCTCGAGGCGGTGCTTCCGGTCCTCGACGGGCGGGCGCCGGTCATCGTGCAGGCGAGCGAGATCCGTCAGATCAAGAGCGCGATCGCGTGGGCCGAGTCCGAGGGCGTCCGCATGATTCTCCTCGGAGCCGGCGACGTCGCGCGCGTCGCGACGCTCCTGCACGACAAGCACGTGCCGGTCATCGTCGACGGCGTGCTCGCGCTGCCGCGACGAGAGGATGAGCCCTACGACGCCGCCTACACCGTTCCGGCGCGGCTCGCGGCCGCGGGCGTCGAGTTCTGCATCACCGGCGGCGGAGGCGGCTTCGGCGCCTGGAACACGCGCAACCTGCCGTACCACGCCGCGATGGCGGCGGCGTTCGGCCTCGCGAAGGACGACGCGCTGAAGGCGATCACGCTCTCACCGGCAAAGATCCTCGGCGTGGACCACGCGCTCGGATCGATCGAGACCGGCAAGTCGGCGTCCCTCGTCGTCACCGACGGAGATCCGCTCGAGATCGCGACGCACGTGCTGCAGGAGTGGATCGACGGACAGCCGGTCGACGTGAAGGACACCAAGCACGTCCGGCTGTACGAGAAGTACCGCTCGCGGCCCGCGGTCACTGCCCGGGCGGGATCGTGAACTTCGCCTCGCCGTAACCGATCGGCTGGCCCTGGGGCGACCGCGCCTCGACCGACCACGTGTAGGTGCCGGGGTTCAGGTTCGACACCTCCGTGTCCGACGGTTGGAGAAAGGTGTCGTGGACGGGGCGGATGAACTCGTCCTCGTCGCCGTCGCCCTTGACCCACACGATGTAGGAGTCCGCACCCTCCACCCGCGCCCAACGGAAAACGACGTTGCGATCGACGGCGCCCCGCGGGCCGCTCAGCGTCATCGCCTCCGGAGCGCCGGGCCCGCGGTGGGCGATCGCCTGGCGCGAGTCCCAGAACGTGATCAGGAACGCCGCCGCCGCGAGGAGGACGAGGGAGAGCGCCGCCGCCCCCCACAGCCAGCCGGAGTTCAGCGTGCGCTTCTCGAGCTCCCGGATCTCCGACTCGAGGACTTCTTCGGGGGTCTCGTGCGACCCCAGAGGAGTTTCGGCCATCTCGGCCTCCTTTCTGCCGGCGCTGTTCCGAGGGTGCGCCCGCGGCCGCCCGGAGGTCAAGGGTTCCTTGCTACCCTAACCGCATGATCAACATCCGGGATCTTTCGGTCCGTTGCGGGCGGTGCCTCAACTACATGACCCTGGCCTCCTATGCACCGCGGGACGGCTGGAACGCCTATACCTACGAATGCGAGACGGCGGGCTGCGACGCCGCGGTGAACCGGACGATCGTCGAGGTCCCCATCGCGGAGGACGAGTTCGCCCAGAAGCACCCGGCCTGCGGCGGCGGCTGCAGCGTGCGCTGACGCCGCTCACCCTCCGGGCGGTACCGCTCACCCGGAAGAGGCGGCCGTCCGTCGGCCCGGGCGCAACGTTTCGCCCCTTCCCACGTTTCTCAGTGCGAGGAGGGACGCCATGAACAAGATCTCGGCCATCGTGGCGATCGCGGGGGCGGTCGCGTGGGGGGCGCAGGTGAGGGCCGCGGACCGCTGGATCCACGTGCGGGTCGACGAGCGGGACGAAGGTCACGCCCACGTCGACGTGCAGGTGCCGATCGAGATGGTCTCCGGGCTCATGCCCCTGATCAAGAACCGGCACGGCTCCGGACACATCCGCCTCGACGGTCACGGGACCGACCTTCAGGAGATGCGCGGCTACTGGGCCGCTGTGCGCGCGGCGAAGGACGGCGAGTACGTCACCGTCCACGACGACGACGCGAACGTCCGGGTCGCGAAGAACGGCGGGCTCCTCCTCGTCAACGTCGACGAGCACGACGGCGGTCACGTCCGGATGAAGGTTCCGGTCGCGATCGTCGACGCCGCTCTCGGCGGCGGACGGGACGACGTCGACGTTGATGCGCTCGTCCGGGCGCTCGCGAGCGCGCCGGCGGGCGACCTGGTCACGGTCGAGGACGAGGACAGCCACGTCCGCATCTGGATCGACGACGCGCCGTCGGCGCCCTCCGGAGACGCGCGATGAGCCGGGGAGAGCGCCTCGCCTTTGCGATCGTGCTTGCGCTCGGCGTGCTCCTCACCGGCACCGCCGGGGCGACCGCCTACGCGTGGCACCGCTCGGGCAGCGTGCGCGTCGCGGTCCACGAGACGGAAGACGACGGGACCGATCTCGCTTTCACCCTGCCCGGCATCCTCGTCAACACGGCGATCGAGCTGTGTCCCCTCCCCCACGATTTCGAGCTCGATCCCCAGCTCGCCGGGCTCCTCCCGGCGCTCCACGCGACCGTGGATCGTCTCGCCGATCTCCCCGACGCCGTCCTCGTCGACGTGCAGGACGACGCGGAGCACGTGCGGATCGCGAAGTCGGGCCGCGAGCTCGTCATCTCGGTCCACTCACGCGACGGACGGTTCGAGGTCGCGCTGCCGGTCGAGTCGCTCCGCCGGATCGTCAGCCGGCTGGAGTCCCGCTCTCCGCGCGGAGGAACCGCCGCCTAGCGAACGCTGACGGGCACGTCGACGGTCTCGTCCCCGACGTCGATGTGCACCGTCGTCTTCGCGGGACCGGCGTGCCCCGAAGCCTTCCAGTCGACGAGAAGCCGGAAGGCGCGCTCGCCCGGGTGCTCGATCTTAGGGACGAACGCCGGGTCGTCCGAGCGGACGCGCACCGCCGCCGGGTCGAGATCGTCGCGGACGGACCCTACGATCGCACCGGTGGCGGTCCCAGGAGCGTCCGGCACCGGTTGGAGCACGAGCGACTCGGGGTTCAGATCGGCCGGCGCACGAACGTGGACGGTGATCGGAATCGTGTAGACCGGCTCGCGCGCGAGGCCGGTCTTGAACGTGACCTTCTGCTGGGAAAAGCCGAGCGGAGGCTTCTTCGTCTGGATCGACACGATGTAGTCGCCGGGGTGCGCCGCCGGGAGCCAATCGGCGGGCGGCTCCGCCTGCGTGACCTTCCTCGCCGAGACGGCGAGCCACGGGACGCTCGCGGAAAGCGCCGTGAGCGCGAAGACGCCGGACTCGGTATCGTCCTTGCGGAGCAGGACGTACGCGGGCTTCCCGTATCCGTTCATCCGCGGGCCGATCGTGAGGGACGGCGTCGGGTAGATCTCCAGGCTGCCGACGACGTTCGCCCGCACCGTGAGCATGATCGGGCCCTGCGCGGCGTCGTCGTGATGGACGGTGATCTCCTTCCCGATCGGCCCCTTGTAGTCGACGGTGTGCACCTCGGCCTTCAGCTTCCCGGTCGCGCCGGGGGCGACTTCGGCATCGAAGGTGGCGACGGTGCACCCGCAGGCCGGCTTCGCCGCGGTGATGTGGAGCGGGGCGGTGCCCGTGTTGCGATACGTGAAGACGGCGACGGCGTCGGTTCCGCGGATCACGTCGCCGGCGTTGACGTCCGTGACGTCGAACGCGATGTGAGGCGCGACGTCGTCCGCCCGCGGTGCTCCCGCGAGGAGAACGATGGCTGCTACCGCGAGCGCGGCCCGCATCCCGAGGCTCAGGGAGCCGCCGGCGACGGAAGCCCGGCGACGGGCGTGGCGACCCGGACCGGGACCTCCGTGGTTTCCCCCTCTGCGTTGATGTGGAGCTTCGTCTCGAGCGCCGGCTTCTTCCCGTGCTTCGTCCAGTCGACGACGACGCGGAAGGCGCGCTCTCCGGGGTTCTCGATACGCGCCACGAACGCCTTGTCGTCGGAGGTCACGGCGACCTTCTTCGTGTCGAGGTCGTCACGGATCGAGGCGAGGACCTGCCCCGTCGCGCTGTCCGGGCTCTCGGCCTTCGGCTGAAGCACGAGCTCCGCCGGCTGGACGACGATCGGCGCGCGCACGCTGACGACGACGGGGATCGAGAAGGTCGCCTCGCGCGCGAGCCCCGTCTTGAACGAGATCGTCTGAGACGACCCGCCGACGGGAGGATGCTCGGCCTGGACCGAGAGGACGTAATCGCCCGCCGCGGTCGCCGGGAGCCCCTCGATCGCCGGCTCGGGGCTCGTCACCTTCCGCGCCGACACGTTGATCCAGGGCACACTGGCCTTGAGGTCGTCGAGCACCAGATCGCCCTTCTCCGAATCGTCCTTGCGGATGAGGAGAAACGCGGGGGTCTTCATTCCCTTCATGCGCGGCGCGATCGTCAGGCTCGGATACGGGAAGACGGTCACGCTGCCGACGATGTTCGCCTTCACCGACAGCATGATCGAGCCTTGCGTGCCGTCGTCATGGTTGACGGTGATCCCCTTCTGGATCGCGCCGTGATAGCTCGTCGTATGAATGCTGGCCTTGATGGTTCCTGCCTGCCCGGGCAGGACGACCTCGTCGAACGAGGCCACGGTGCAGCCTCAGCCAGGTTTTGCCGACAGGATGTGGAGCGGTGCCGTTCCCGCGTTGTGATAGGTGAACGTCGCGACCGCGTCGTCGCCCCGCACGACGTCGCCGAGGTCGAGCTCGGTCTTGTCGAAGGCGATCTTCGGCTGCGGGCCCGTGGTCGTCGAAGGGTTCGGGCCCTCCGCCGGCTTCGGCGCCTCCGGTGCCGGCGCTGCCGCCAAGGCGGCGCCCGCCAGAACGATTCCGCACACCCATGCCATTGACCTGATCCGACCGAGCTCCATTCCCACCTCGCGAGGCGAAGGATACGCTCTGAAGGGACGATCGACCATCCGGCCGAAGGAAACGCCGCTAGAGTCGCCGCTTTAGACCTTGTCCGCGCGGACGACGAGCACGGGGATGCTCACGCGGTGCCGGACGGGCGTCACCGTCGAGCCGAAGAGGATGTCGCCGAGCGGGCCGTGCCCGTGCGCCCCCATCACGAGGAGATCGATCTTCTCCCGCTCGACGAGGGCGACGAGCTCTTCCACCGGCGAGCCGTAGAGCAGGACCGCCTCGGCCCGGACACCCGCCTTCGCGGCGTCGTCCCTCAGGCGGTTCAAGTAGGCGCGATCGTCGCGGGTCTCGAGGTTGTCCGCGGCGCCTCCGAAGTACCGGGCGCCGAACCCTTCGGCGACGTGGACGATGAGCGCCTGCGCCCCGTACGAGCGCGCGAGCGAGATGCCGTGCGTCAGCACCGCCGGATCGCCCGCGTCGGCGGCGAGCGCGATCGCGATCCGCCGGTAGCCGTGGTCGTCCGGCACGGGCGACGTCCAGGGAACGGCCTCCTCGAGCGTCGCTCGCGGCCGGGCGCGCGGGGCGACGAGGACGTAGGCGAGGAGCCCGACGATCCCCAAGACGGACGCGACGAGAAGGGCCTTCACGATCCACGGCGTGGCGCCGGTCAGCGTGACCCCGAGCTCTCCCGCGACGAGCCACCCGTTGAGACCGACGATGACGGCGGCGGACAGCCACGCGAGCGCCTTCACCGTGCGGCCCGAGGCGAACGAGCCCATCCACGCCCGATCGCCGGTGAACTGCACGAGCGGGACGACGGCGAACGGGAGCTGCAGGGACAGGATGACCTGCGAGAGGATCAGGAGCCTGTAGGTGCCCTGGTCGCCGTATACCGCGACGACGACGACGGCGGGGACGATGGCGACCGCGCGCGTGACGAGGCGCCGGAGCCACGGACGCATGCGGAACTGGAGGAACCCCTCCATGACGACCTGGCCCGCGAGCGTCCCCGTGATCGTGGAGCTCTGTCCCGCGCACAGGAGCGCGATCGCGAACGCGACGCTCGCGAGGCTCGTTCCGAGGAGCGGTGCCAGAAGGCCATGCGCCTGCTGGATCTCGGTCACCACGATCCCGTTCCGGTGGAAGGTCGCCGCCGAGAGGACGAGGATCGCTGCGTTGACGAAGAACGCCCCGTTGAGCGCGACCGCCGAGTCGATGAGATTGAAGCGCGTCGCGAGGCGCGCCCCGCTCGGCGTCCGCGGTACCTCTCGCGTCTGAACGAGCGCCGAGTGGAGGTAGAGGTTGTGCGGCATGACGGTCGCGCCGAGGATTCCGATCGCCACGTAGAGCGCTTCCTTCGAGCCGAGGCTCGGGAGGAAACCGTGGACGAGCGGCGTCCACTCGGGCTTCGCGAGGACGACCTCGAGCACGTAGCAGGCGCCGATCGTGAGGATCAACGTGAAGATGAGCCCTTCCATCTTCCGGATCCCCGCACGCTGGACGGCGAGGAGGATGAACACGTCGAGCGCGGTCACGATGACGCCGGTGGTCAGCGAGACACCGAAAAGAAGATTGAGTCCGATCGCCGTGCCGAGCACCTCCGCGAGATCGCACGCGGCGATCGCGACCTCGCAGAGGATCCACAGAGCGAGCGAGACCGGCCGGGGGTACGCGTCGCGGCACGCCTGGGCCAGGTCGCGTCCGGTCACGATCCCGAGCCGAGCCGAAAGGGTCTGAAGCAGCACCGCCATCAGGTTCGACATGAGGAGGACCCACAGCAGCCGGTAGCCGAAGCGGGAGCCGCCCTCGATGTCGGTCGCCCAGTTCCCCGGGTCCATGTAGCCGACGCTGATCATGTAGGCGGGACCGGCGAAGGCGAACAGGCGGCGCCAGAACGACGGGGCGCCCGGGATCGCCACGGAGCGGTGGACCTCGGGAAGGGAGCCGGCCGGTTGAGAGTCCATTTTTGAGTAATCAAAAATATGATCGTGATGGACCGAAAAATCAAGGCTGAACTATGCTTCGCCCGATGCCGACCAGTACCGTCGAGGATTACCTCAAGAGGATCTACCTCGAGGAGCAGGCGGCTCCGGCCGCCCGAATCCCCACGGGGCAGATCGCGCAAGCCCTCGGCGTGACCCCGGGGACCGCCACCGCCATGATCAAAACCCTCGCCGAGTCCGGGCTCGTGGATTACGAGGCCTACTCGGGGGTCCGGCTCATGGAGGCGGGGCGGCACCTGGCGGCGCATGTCGTGAGACGGCACCGCCTCGTCGAAGCGTTCCTCGTCGAGGTCATGGGCATGAACTGGAGCGAAGTCCACGCCGAGGCCGAGATCCTCGAGCATGCCGTCTCCGACCGCCTCATCGATCGCATCGACGAGATGCTCGGCCGACCCGCGTTCGACCCCCACGGCGACCCGATCCCGACCGCGGGAGGTGAGCTCGCGCCGCCCGGCGCGCACGAGAGCTTGATCGCCTGCCCGATCGACGCCGACCGCGTGGTCGCGCGCGTGACCGACCAGCGGACCGACTTCCTGCGTCTCGTCGAGGCCGAGGGGCTCATGCCGGGACGCCGCGTCTCCGTGAAGGCGAGGGACCCGCTCATGGATACCGTCGAGGTCTGGACCGAAGGCGGCCGCTCGGTACGCCTCGGGTTCCGGGCCGCCTCCCGTGTCCTCGTGCTCCCGTGGCCCAAGTCCGCATGAGGTGACCCATGAGCTCGTGGTGGTTTCCCCTCCTCGGCGTCGTCATCGGGCTCGCCGCCAGCTTCACTGGCCTCGGCGGCGGCTTCCTCGTCGTGCCGATGCTCGTCCTCCTCGGGTTCACGCCGCAGCGCGCCGTCGGAACGTCGTTCGCGGCGATCGTGCTCATCAGCGTCGCGTCGCTCTTCGGCCACGCTCGTCTGGGCGACGTCGACTGGCGCGCAGGGGCACTCATCGGACTCGGCGGGATCGCCGGCGCGCAGATCGGCCCGCGACTCCTCCAGCACGTTCCGCAGGCGACCTTTCAGAAGATCTTCGCTCTGATTCTGGTCGGGCTCGCGATCTGGATGTTCCGCCGCTGAAAAAAGAGGGGACAGCTTCCTAGTAACCGGGCGCCGCGCCCGGCAGCGCGCTCGTGACCGCCATGGCGATCGCGAGCGCGACGAGCGCCGCGGTCGTCGTCCAGGTCACGACGTCCTGCACCGGGCCGTTCACGAACTCGCCCATGAGGCTCCTCCGGCGGATGAGGAGCGCCATGAAGACGAGGACGACCGGCAGCAGGAGGCCGTTCAGGATCTGCGAGATCAGGATGATCGGGAGGAGCGGCACGCGCGGGATCAGGATCATCCCCGCGGAGGCGGCGATGATCCCCGTGTAGAGCCAGTAGAACTCGGGGGCTTCCTTGAAGCGCCGGTTGACACCGGCTTCGAGCCCCAGCCCTTCGCAGACCGAGTACGCCGTCGACAGCGGCAGGATGCACGCGGCGAACAGCGACGCGACCGCGAGGCCGAAGGCGAAGAGGAGCTTCGCCGCGGCGCCCGCGAGCGGGGCCAAGGCCTCCGCCGCCTCGGCTCCGGATGCGATCTGGAAGATCCCGGCCCGATGAAGAGTCGCCGCGCACGCGACCACGATGAAGAAGGCGACGACGACCGCGACGATCGATCCCAGGACGACGTCGAGCCGGACGCCCTTGTAGTCGGAGATCCTCGACTCCTTCTCGACGATCGACGACTGCAGATAGAACTGCATCCACGGCGCGATCGTGGTCCCGATGATGCCGACGACCATCGAGACGCCGCCCAGGTCCCACGGGATCGAAGGCGTGATCGTCCCGCGGATCGCCTCCGACCAGTCGGGCTTGGCGAGCACCGCGGAGATCGGGTAGGCGAAGTAGACGAGACAAGCGACGAGGAAGACCTTCTCGGCGGTCTTGTACGTGCCGAACACGATGAGGTACCAGATGAAGAACGCCCCGAGCGGAACGGCGACGTAGCGGCTGACGCCGACGACCTCGAGCGCGGAGGCCAGACCCGCGAAGTCGGCGGCGGCATTCCCGAGGTTCGTGAAGAGGACCGCCATCATGAGCAAGAACGTGATGCGGAGACCGAACTCCTCGCGGATGAGGTCGGCGAGGCCTTTCCCGGTGACGGTGCCCATGCGCGCGCACATCTCCTGCACGACGATGAGCGCGAGCGTCACCGGCAGGAGGATCCAGAGGAGCCGGTAACCGTAGCGGGCGCCGCAGAGCGAGTACGTGTAGATGCCGCCCGCGTCGTTGTCGACATTCGACGTGATCATCCCGGGCCCGAACACGGCGATGATTGCGGCCAGGCGCGCGCCCGCGCCCGTCAACGCCCTCCGGAGCACCCTCAGTCGCCCTTCACGAGCCGGGAGAGGACGTCTTCGATGTTGATGATGCCCTTGAGGTCATTGAACTCGTCGACGACCGCGAGCGCGCGCAGGTGGTACTTCTCGAAGCGCTCGACGACGTCCTTGAACGGCGCCGCCGTCGTGACCGCGCGCGTCTCTCGGCGCATGAACTCGGTCACCGGCCGGCCGCCCGGGGCGCGGACGAGGCGGACCAAGGGGACGATGCCGACGAGCTTTCCCGCGTCGTCCGAGAGCGGGATCTCGTCCATCTCGGGGATGATGTCGTCGTCGACCTTCTGCAGCATCGCGAGGGTCTCGCCGACCGTCCACCCGGCCTTCGCCTGGAAGAAGTCCGAGGTCATCAGGCCTCCCGCGGAGTCTTCCTTGAAGACGAGGAGGCCTCGCACCTCGTCCGCCTCCTCTTCCTCCATCGCGTCGAGGACGGCCTGGAGGCGCTCCTCGGGCAGGTCTCCCAGGATGTCCGCCGCCTCGTCGGGGGCCATCTCCTCGAGCACGTCGGCGGCCTGCTCGACGTGCATCGCCTCGACGACCGCAGCCTGCACCGACGGTTCCGCCTCCGAGAGCGCCTGCGCCGCGGTCTCCGGATCGAGCGCCGCCATGACCCGCTTCCGCTCGACGCGGTTCAGGTCTTCCAGGATGTCCGCCAGGTCCGCGGGATGCATCGTGGCGATCTGTTGGTGGACCTTGAGCCGGATGCGCGACGTGCCCGGCTCGACCATCGCGACGTAGTCCCAGGGAATCCCCTGCTGCGACAGGCCGTCCGCGAGCCTTCTCAGTAGGCGCGGCGAGACGAGGCCGGAGAGCAGGCGCCTCACGAGACCCGCGAGGCCAACCTCGACGCGCCGGAGGACGAGCGACTGGCCCGAGGGCTCGAGCTCGATGTCGTTGACCTTGACGACCTTCCGACCTTGCGTGTCGATGATCTGCCGGTCGAGCACGTCGCGCTTCAAGCAGAGCGTGTCGGCCTCCGGCCCGGGCCACGACTGGGCCGCCGCAGTCTCGACGAGCGCGACGCGGCGGTGCTCCGGAGAGAACGTCTCGACCGCGCTCCACGCCGCGGTGCGCACCGCCCCGCCTCCGCGGATCACGATGCGATCGACGATCCCGCGCTGCGAGTCGACACGCAGATCGTCCAGCTTGCCGAGACGCACGCCCTCGGCGTCGTGCACGGGGATGCCGAGCACCTCGGAGAGATGGACCATCGCGTGGGTGCGGCTCACGGCCGTGAAGGATGGCATCTTCGGATGCGGCCGTCGAGATGGCGGCGGCGCAATCCGTGAGAGCATCGGCGACGTGGCGACGTTCGATCTCGCCGTCGTCGGCGGCGGCATCACCGGTTGTGCCGCAGCCCGCGATGCCGCGGCGCGCGGCCTGACGACGGTGCTCCTCGAGCAGCACGATCTCGCTCAAGGAACGAGCAGCCGCTCCACGAAGCTTCTCCACGGCGGCCTGCGCTACCTCGAGCACGGCGACCTCCGCCTCGTGCGCCAGGCGCTCCGCGAGCGCGAGGTGACCGCGCGCTTGGCCCCGTCGCTCGCGACGCCCCTCAGGTTCGTCGTGCCGGTGTGGCCGGGGCGGCCGCCTTCGTTGACGAAGGTGCGCCTCGGCGTCGCGCTCTACGAGCTGCTCGCGCGCCGCTCGTCGCTGCCGCGCGGGGGCGCCGTCTCGGCCGCGGAGATCGCGAGGGTCGCACCCCAGCTCGCTCCGGGTCCGCGCGGCGGCGTCGCCTTCTTCGACCGGCAGACCGACGACGCGCGGCTCACCCTGGCCATCGCCGAGGACGCGCGGCGCCGCGGCGCCACGATCCGGACCCGTGTCGCTCTCACCGGCCTCTCGCGAGAGGGCGACGCACACGAGCTCGCTTGCCGCGACGAGGGCGGCACCGTCTTTCCGCTCCGGGCGCGGTCGGTGCTCAACGCTTCCGGGGCGTGGGCCGACGAGATCCGGTCGCTCGCCGGCCGGACGGCTCCCCTGCTCCGGACGAGCCGCGGAGCGCACCTCGTGCTGCGCGGGGTGAGCCTGAGCGCCGCCGTGCTCCTCGCGGGCGAGCGGCCGGGGCACCGCCTCTTCGCGATCCCGTGGCGCGGCGCGACCCTCTTCGGTACGACCGACATCGAGGACGACGGTGTTCCGGAACGCGAGCTGCCGGTCGCCGACGACCTGCGTCTGCTCTTCCGGGAGGCGCGCCGCCATTTCCCTTCCGCCGGTTTGACGCGCGCACACGTCCTCTCCGCGTTCACCGGCGTGAGGCCGCTCGTACGCGGCGGTGGGGAGACGCTGCGCGCGAGCCGGGAGCACGAGATCCACGACGAGGACGGGCTCGTCACGATCGTGGGAGGGAAGCTGACGACGTGGCGCGTGATGGCGATCGACGCGATCGATGCCGTCGTCCGCCGGCTGGGTCTCCGCACGCGGTCACCGCAGGAGCTTCTGACGACACCGTTGCCCGCCGGCGACGACACGTCGCTCGCCTTCGTGCGCCACGCCGAGGACGTCGTGTTCCGGCGCATCGGCGCCGGGCACGACCCGCACGAGGTGCGCCGCCTCCTCCCCGGCATCGTGGCGACTTTGAGCGAGCGGCTCGCCTGGTCCGCGGCCACGGCGGCCGCGGAGAGCGAGCGCGTGCTCGCGGCGCTCGGCGCCATGGAGCGCCGGCTCGACGACGCGCTCAGCCCGGAATGAGGGCCATGACCGCCGCGCGCAGCAAGGGCTGGACGACGTACGGCGAGACGCGCCACGCGATGATGAGACCCACGATGCTGATGCCGGGGATCTCACTGATCTTGACGTACGCGGCGCGGACCGGCGCCACCAGTCCGGCGAGCACCGAGATCCCGTCGAGCGGAGGCACCGGAAGCAGGTTGAACACCGCGAGGATCAGATTGAGCCCGAGGACGATCGAGAGGAAGCGGCCGACGCCATCCAGGAACGCGGGCATCCCGGGCGACGCCGTCACGAGACGGTCGATCGTCAACGTCTCCGGCACCTGGAAGGCGCCGCGGGCGAGGCCGGCGCGGAGCGCGACGAAGGCCGCCGCGAAAAGGAGGAGGTTGGCCGCCGGCCCCGCCGCCGACATGAGCGCGGCCCGGTGAGGGTGGCGCTCTTCCCAATGGCGGTCGTACGGAGCGCTCGCCCACCCCATCATCCAGTGCGCCTGCCAGTACGTGAGGAGCGGAACGAGGATCGTCCCGATCGGCTCGCGGCGGATGTGCGGCCACGGGCTGAGCGAGACCTGGCCCGAGTGGTAGGCGGTGTCGTCCCCGCCTCGGTGCGCGGCCCAGGCGTGCGCCGCCTCATGACAGGTCAATGAGAGTAGAAAAGCCGCGTACCAGACGGGCAGAAGGGCGAGGGCGGACGCGTCCACGGACGAAAAACCTACCACGGACGGGAAGGGCCGCCGCCCCCCGGGAGCCTATATTGGCCCCATGCGGGCGGTGCCGCGAAAGCTCTCGGAGATGCGTTGGGGGGACCTGGCGGACGTGATCTGCGACGCCCGGAGGAGCGCGCCCGTCCGCGTCGAGGCGGAGCGTCTGCTGCGCCAGCGATGCGCCGGACTCGCCCTCGGTGCACGCGTCACGCTGGCCCGCCGCCCGAGCACGGCGATCGTCGCGATCCTTCGAGACGATCCCGATCCCGCGGTTCTTTCGGCTCTGGCCGGCAACCCCCGGGCCACCGCGGCCGACCTTTCGAAGATCGTCGCGCGGAACGACGCTCCGCCCGAGTTCCTGGCTCACCTCGCGGCGTCGCCATGGCGCGAGCGCCGTGACCTGCTGACGTCGATCGTCCGCCACGCACAAACCCCCCGCGCCGTCGCGCTCGGGCTCCTGCGCGGGATGACCCTCGAGGAGGTCAGCGCTCTGGCGCACGATCCCGGGGTGCCGCGCCTCGTGCGCACCGCGTGCGAGCGGCGGTCACGCGCATGAGGCGCTCGGTTGACACCGGTTCGAGCGGCTTCCTACAATCGCGCCCGGACCGCCGTAGATCCGACGCTCGGGGGCCGTGCGCCTTCGCCCCGTGGAATGGCCATGTCTTCCTTCGGTGAAAGCCTCAGACGCGAGCGGGAACTGCGCCAGATTTCCCTCCGGGAGATCGCCGAGGCGACCAAGATCAATCTCCGCTACCTCGAGGCGTTGGAACGGAACGACTTCCGTCATCTGCCAGGCGGCGTCTTCAACAAGGGTTTCGTGAAGGCTTACGCGCAGTTCATCGGCGTGGACCCGGACGCGATGACGACGGCGTACCTCGCCGAGGAGCAGCGGCAGCTCGCGGACGCGGGAAAGACCGCGCCGGCCGAGGCGCAGTCCGACCGCCTCGAGGCGACGGGCCCGGTGCCGTCGCGCCTGTGGCTCGTCGTCGTCATCGTCCTCCTCGTCCTCCTCCTCATGGGGGCCGGCCTCACCGCGCTCGGCTACGGCCCGTTGGCCTCCAAGTTCAAGGCGATCCGCTCGGCGATCCTCGTCGAAGACGCCGATGGCGCACGCTCGTGAGCCAGGCCCCGGGACACATCGCGATCCTCGACAGGATCCTGTCCGGCTCGGCGCCGCTCCCCGTCCGGTCTGCGGCGGCTCGCGGCGCCTTGCCGCTGCCGCGGGCGGTCCTCACGCGGCTGTACCTCCACCTGCGGTCCGACGGGGACGAGGCGGTGCGCAACGATGCGGAGACGAGCCTCTCGCAGCTCACGGCGCCTCAGATCGTCGAGATCCTCAACGACCCAGGCTGCGACGCGGTCGTGCTGGAGCACTTCGCCCCGGGCGGCGCTCGCGACGAGGCGATCGCCGAGCGCATCGCGTTCCACCCGAACGCGAGCGCCGCCGCGCTCACGACCTTGGCGTCCGAGGGAAGCGCGGCGGTGATCGACCTCGTCCTCACGAATCAGGAGCGGCTCCTCACGATCCCCGGTCTCGTCGACCGGCTCTCCGTGAACCCCGCGCTCCGGAACGACCAGCGAGGCAAGCTCCTCGACCTCATCGACCGGTTCTTCCAGAAGAAGCTGGAGGCGGCGGCGCCTGCGGGCGACGAGATCGATGCCACCTCCGAGGAAGCCGAAGCGGCCCAGGTCGCGAAGATGCTCGAGCTCGACGTCGGCGAGCTCTTCGCGGCGAGCGAGATCATGGACGGCGAGGAGTTCGCGCAGTCGGAGGATCTCGTCGTGCGGAGCGCGTACAAGCGCATCCTCACCCTGAACGTCGCGCGGAAGGCGATCCTCGCGATGAAGGGCGGCCGCGAGGAGCGCTTGATCCTCGTTCGCGACTCGAACAAGATGGTCTCGCTCTCGGTGCTCAAGAACCCCCGGATCTCGGAGGGCGAAGTCGAGGCGATCGCGGGGATGCGCAACGTCTCGGACGAAGTCCTCAGAAACGTGGGTATCAACCGCGAATGGGCGGCGAACTACGTCGTCGCCGTGAATCTCGTCAGGAACCCGCGCACGCCGCCGTCGATCTCGACGAACTTCGTGTCGCGTCTCAACAACAAGGACCTCAAGATGATCTCCGGCGACCGCAACGTCCCCGAGATCATCCGGAAGATGACGAAGCGGACCCTCGAGCTGCGGACGCAGAAGTCCGCCGCTTCGTTTCGAAAGAAATAGAATGGGGATCGACGATGCGGCTTCTTCGAGAAGTCCGGAACTTGATGGGGAGCTATCACGTCAAGTCCGGCATCTATCATTACTACCGGAACGAGTTCAAGCAGGCCGTCGACTTCTTCACGAAGGCGCTCAAGGACGAGCCGACGCTCGGCGAGAGCGATCGGCGCGCCGCCCGGTATTACCTCACCCAGACGTTCATCCAGTCCGCGGAGAAGCTCGCGCAGGGCGGTGATCTCGAGGGTGCCGCGCGCGACTACGTCCGCGCCACCGAGGTCAGCCCCGAGTTCCCGGACATCCGCTACAGCCTCGGCCGCACGTACGAGGCGCTCGGACGGACGGACGACGCCATCGACGAGTACCGCCGCGCGATCGCGAGCAACGGCAACTACGACCATGCGCGCACCGCTCTCGCCTTCTGCCTGCTCCGAGCCGGCCGGGACGAACAGGCGGCCGACGCGTTCGCGGAGGTGCTGTCCCTCCGGCTGCGCCGCTTGAACGACCCGTACGAGAAGGGCCTGCAGCGCCTGCGCGAGGGCATGTCCACCGAGGCCGAGGAGTTCTTCCGCGAGGCATTCCTCTCCGCCCCGAACAAGTTCGAAGGGCACTATCGCGCCGCGCTCAAGGCGCTCAAGGCCGAGAGCTTCGAGAAGGCGCTCGAAGATCTCGACGAAGCGATCGCGCTCGGACCGAAGTACGGGGACCTCCACAATTTCCGAGGGGTCGCGCTCGCCGAGCTGGGACGGGTGGACGAGGCGATCGCCGCGTTCCGCCGCGCGATCGCGCTCAACCCGGACTTCGTCTTCGCGAAGCTGAACCTCGCCTTCGCCCACCTTCGGGCGGGTCAGTTCAAGGATGCGGAGAACGTGCTCGAAAGCGTGCTGCTCCAGGACCCGACGCAGAGCGTGGCGTCGGCCAAGCTCGAAGAGCTCAGGACCGGCAAGGTCGTCGATACCCGACGCGCGGGAACCCGCGGGACGGCGCGATGAAGCCTCGCTCCTTCGGGCTCACCGATGTCGGCCGGCGGCGGGAATCGAACGAGGACGACCTGCTCCTCGAGCCGGATCTCGGCCTCTACGCGGTCGCCGACGGCATGGGGGGCCACGCCGCCGGCGAGATCGCGTCCCACCTCGCGATCGAGACGCTGCTCCAAGCCCGGCAGCGCGAGGACGCCGACGACGCGGCGACGTGGATCCGCGATGCGTTCGCCGAGGCCAACCGGCGAATCTGCGATTCGATCCTCCTCCACGAGGAGCGTCGCGGCATGGGGACGACGGTCGCGGCCCTCGTGCACGACGGCGAGGGAGCGGTCGTCGGCCATGTCGGGGACAGCCGTGTCTATCTCCTCCGCGGCGGCGACCTGATCCGGATGACGAGCGATCACTCGTGGGTCAACGAGCAGGTCAAGCTGGGCCTGATGACCGACGACGCCGCCCAGCGCCATCCGATGCGGAACATCGTCACTCGCGCCCTGGGAAGCCGGGAGGACGTCTTGGTCGACACGGCGGCGACCCGGCTCGAGCCGGGGGACGTTTTTCTGCTCTGTTCGGACGGCCTGAACACGATGCTGACGGACGACGAGATCAAAGGACTCGTCGCCCGCAACCGGGAAGAGCCGGAATCGGCCTGCCGCGCCCTCGTCCATGCCGCCAACGTCAGCGGTGGGGAGGACAACGTGACGGTCGTCGTGGTGCGGTTCGCCTGAAGAAGAGCCCGACTGGCGATAAACCCCGGCGATTCAGCACTTTGTCGTTGACGAGGACGTGCCCCTCCACTATATTTCTTCGGTCGAGGCCTAGGGTGGAGTGTCGCTGATGGTGTCGAAGGCCCAAAGTCGAGGTCGATGGGCGGTCCCTGTCGCGGGCTTTGCCATCGCCGCCTCCGCCTTGGCCGCCCCGGTCGCGGACCTCTCGCCGCCCAAGCCGGGCACCCGCCTGCTGGCCGTCACGACCCTTACGGGTGGAAGCCTCGCCGCCACGTGCATCACTCCGAGCATCCAGTCGGTCCGTAGCGATCCGCAGCACGCCACGGCGGCGGCGCGCCGCTCGATCAACTGGCTCGCGACCGAACCGAGCCTCGTGGGCGAGAAACGGATGACCGAGGCCGACGGGACGACGGTTCGGTTCACCGTCGACCGTTCGTCGCTCGATCGCGTCGAGCCGACCGACGACGACGGCAACGGCCGTCCCGACGTGGTCGACGCCGCGGCGCAAGGGATCGCTCGCGCCCAACGCTGGCTCGTGGGCCAGCTCGAACTGCCGAACCCGGGACCGATCGAGATCGTGCTCGCGCGCCTCGGCTCCGGTGTCGAGGGTTTCTCGGGTGTCGCGTCGGCACGCACGAGCGGCAACCGTCTCTGGCTCGATCCCGCAGCGCACGGCGGGCTCGCCGGCATGCGCCGCGCGGCGGAGCATCAATACGCGCACCTCGTCGCCTCGCTCGCAGGGCTCGACCCGGCATGGGGCGAGAGCCTCGCGGCCTGGACCACCCTCAGCCTCGAGGGCGCACCCGACGGCACGACGCTCGCCGCGATCAACCGGCGTCTCGCGGCATCCGGCGCCGGACTCATCGTCGACGATCTCGAGCTCGCGACGGGGAACGCCGCGTTCCTCGCGTATCTCGAACAGGCCGACGGCGCTTCGGCGGTCAAGGTCGCCGTCGACGAGATGGGCAAGGGCGGTTCCGCGTCGGGCGCGCTCGATCGCGCCGTCCGCCGTGTCGCCGGGCAATCCCTCGACGAAGCGCTCCGTGACTTCCAGCTCTGGTCGCTCCTGACCGGGGTCCGCGACGACCACCGGCACTTCTCGTTCGCGTCCCGTCTCCAAGGCCCGGCGTTCGCAGCAACGGCCGACGATCTCCCCGCGCTCTCCGTCCAGGCCGATCCCGAGGTCGCGCCGCTCGGCTCCGCGGCGATCCTCATCCACTCCGCCGACCGGTCCGGCGGTCTCGACGTGCGCTTCGAGGGAGACGTGACGGGGCGCTGGGGCGCCGATCTCCTCCTCGTGCGCAACGACGGAACGATGCATCGTGTGCCCCTCCCGGTCGACGCCGACCAATCGGCGGAGATCACGGTCCCGCTGCAGGGCGTCCTCGAGACGCTGCTCCTCGTGCGGAACCTCGACGGCGAAGGCAAGCCTGCGCACCGCTACACGTGGGGCGCGCACGTCGAGTCACGCTATCCGGTCGAGATCGCGGATCTGCACGTCGAGGCGGCGGGCTCCTCCGGCGCTCGCGTCTCCTGGCAGACCGACTCCGAGAGCGGACTCCTCGGGTTCAACGTCTTTCGGTCGCTCGATGACGACGGCAGCTCCGTCCGCGTCAATCCCGTCTGGATCCCCGCGGTCGGTCGCGAGGGTGCGCCCGCCGCCTACTCGTTCCTCGATCCCGGCGCGACGCCCGGCGTCAGCTACCGGTACCGGATCGAAGCGGTGACCCCGGAAGGACTGACGAGCCGCTCGGACGCCGTCGCCCTCTCCCCCGCTCCGTAACCCCCCAAAGCCCGCTGTTATAGTTCGCGACCTCCCGGAGGATCGCTGCGTTGAGTTCTCTCGATCCCGAGCTCGCGTTTCGCGAGGGTTTGCGTGCGGCGGCCGCCGCTTGCGGCCTCGCCGTGAACGACGTCCCGGTCTCCTATCCGCCGACGCCCGTTCAGGGCGATCTCGCGAGCGCGATCTCGTTCGACCTCGCGAGGACGGCACGCAAGGCGCCTCGCCTCCTGGCGGAAAGCCTCGTGGCCGCGTTCCCGGAAACGTCCGGCATCGCGCGCATCGAGGCTGCGGGGAACGGCTACATCAACGCCTTCCTCGACCGGCCGGCGACGTTCCGCGCGTGGCTCCGAGGAGGCGAGCGCCGGCGGGCACCTTCGAGCGACAAGATCATCGTCGAGCACACGAACATCAACCCGAACAAGGCGGCCCACATCGGCCATCTCAGGAACGCGGTCCTGGGAGACACGCTCGTCCGGGCCCTGCGGCACCTCGGCCACCGGGTCGAGGTCCAGAACTACATCGACGACACCGGCGTCCAGGTCGCCGATCTCGTCGTAGGATTCCTGGCGCTCCGGGACGAGGACTTGCCGGCGGTCCGGTCGCGCTATCCCGAGGGTAGCCAGCGTTTCGACTATGCCGCCTGGGACCTGTACGCGGAGGTCACGCGCTGGTACGACGCCGATCGCGAACGGCTCGCGCGACGCGAGGCGACTCTTCACGACATGGAAGCCGGCGGGAACGACGTCGCGGCGCTGGCCGCCTACGTCGCGCACCGGATGGTCGCGCACCATCTCGGGACGATGGAGCGCATCGGGGTCCGTTACGACCTCTTGCCGAAGGAGAGCGACATCCTCGCTCATCGCTTCTGGGAGGACGCGTTCACACGGCTCAAGGAGCACGGCGCGATCCGGCGCCAGGGCGAGGGGAAGAACGCGGGCTGCTGGGTGATGGACCTTCCGGGGATCGAAGAGGGCGCGGGTGAGGATCAGAAGGTCATCGTGCGCTCGAACGGGACCGTGACGTACGTCGGCAAGGACATCGCGTACCAGATGTGGAAGTTCGGTCTCCTCGGTCGCGACTTCGCGTACCGGCGGTTCGACTGGGGCGCCCGCCCCGCGCTCTACCCGGTGTGGGAGACGACGCCCGCCGCGGACGATGGCGGGGCGCCGCCGTTCGGGCACGCGACGACGGTCTACAACGTCATCGACACCCGCCAGTCCTATCTCCAGCGCGTCGTCGCGCTCGGCCTCAAGAGTCTGGGTCACGGGTCCGAAGCGGAGCGCTCGATCCACTTCGCGTACGAGATGGTCGCGCTCACGCCGGCGGCGGTCGGCGCGCTCTTCCCGGATCACCCGTTGAGCGACGAGGAGCGCGCGAAGCCCTATCTCGAGATGAGCGGCCGGCGCGGCCTGGGTGTGCGCGCCGACGATCTCGTCGACTCGCTGATCGAGCGCGCCGGGTCGGAAGTGCGCCGGCGCAATCCCGAGAGCGACGACGGACGCGTGGCCGAAACCGCGCGCAAGATCGCCGTCGGGGCGCTTCGCTACTACATGCTGCGCTTCGGACGGAACCGCGTCGTCGCGTTCGACTTCGACGACGCGCTGGCCTTCGAAGGCGAGACGGGCCCGTACCTCCAGTACTCCGTCGTACGGGCGCGGAACATCCTCGCGAAGCTCGCGGAGAGACGCGGCCGGGAGGAGGCGGAGGCCGCGTGGCTCGCGGAGCACGCCACGATGCAGGACCTCTCCCAGGAGACGATCGCCGAGCACTGGGAGATCCCGATGCTCCTGGCCCGAGTCGATTCCGTGCTGCGCCACGCGGTCGCGACGCTCGAACTGGCCGGAGTGGCCAAGCACGCCTACATTCTGGCCCAGGCCTTCAACTCCTTTTACCACCGGTCTCCGGTGGCGCAGGAGGAGAACCCGTCGCTCCGGCGGGTTCGGGCCGGAGTGACGAGGCTGTACCACGACGGGATGACCGAGCTGCTCTTGCTCATGGGCATCGAGGTCCCCGAGAGGATGTAGATGAGCGTGCGCGTTCTCGTGCTGGGTCCGGTTTCCGACGACGTCCGCGCGGCGCTCGCTGCGCTCCCCGGCGGCGCGGAGATCGTCGCGACGCCGGACGCGCATGCCGCGCTCGCGGTGCTCGCCGCGGCACCGCCGGACCTCCTCGTCGAAGGGGAGCACGCACTGGGTGCCGCGCTTTCGGCATCCGCGTTCAAGGGCGCGCTCGCGATCGAGTTCGCCCGCGCGATGCGTTACCGCCACCCGCTCTCGCTGCTCGTCGTCGGGATCGACCGCGAGACCGGGATCGTCTCCTCGCACGGAGAGGGGAGCGTCCATCGGCTGCGCGAGTCTCTGAGCGCGATGCTCCGGAGGTCGCTCCGTCAGATCGATCTCCTGGCGCCCCTCGGCTCCGCGGAGCTGGCGGTCCTCCTCCCCGAGACCGCGGCCTCGGGCGCGCGGAGCGTCGCCGAGCGGATCCGCGCCCTGGCCGCACGTGTCATCGTCAAGAGCGCGCCCGGCGGCGGCCGTCCGTCGCTTCCCGTCAAGGCGTCGGTGACGGTCGGCGTCTGCGACGCTCCACGGGACGGAGTGACGACGCCGGAAGCCTTTTTGGAGACGGCGCGCGCGGCGCGACGTCTCGGCGAAGACGCGGGCGGGGACCGCACCGAGGTCGTCACGGGCTGAGCCCGCGGACGCCGCGCAGCAGCCGCCGGGGTCCGCGAAGGAACCCCCGTTCCCGCATGCTATTCTCCGAAGCGCGTGGCTTTTCGGATGCGGATGAGACCCCCCCTCGCCCTCCTTCCCACGATCCTCGTGGCGGCTCTGGCGTCGGCGGCGCTGCCGGCCCGGGCCGAGCCGCAGGTGCTCCCGTTCCGCGATCTCAAGACCGGGATGAAAGGGACGGGCAAGACGGTCTTCCATGGCGAGACGATCGAGAGCTTCGACGTCGAGATCGTCGGCCTCCTGCCGAACATCGGTCCCGACCAGGACCTCATCCTGGCGCGTTGCTCCGGCGGCCCGCTCCAGGAGTCGGGAATCCTCGCCGGCATGAGCGGCTCTCCGGTCTACATCGACGGCAAGCTGATCGGCGCGGTCGCCTATAGCTGGGGATTCGCCAAGGAGCCGCTCGCCGGCATCACGCCGATCGAGGAGATGCTGAAGGTCGGCGCGAGAGACGCCGGACGAGCCAAGGCGAGGCCGGCGAGCCGCCTCTCCTGGATGGACGCCCTCCGGACGATGCAATCTCCCTCCGGGCTCGGGGCGTTCCTCGTCTCGCGTTTCGCCGGTCTCACCGCGACACCCGCCGGCAGCAGCGCGTCCCTTCCGCTCGCGATCGGCGGCATCGGCCCTCTGGGGATCGCAAGGATGACGCCGGAGCTGCGCAGCACCGGCCTGCTGCCGCTTCAATCGGTCGCCGCGGGCCAAACGCGGGCGGGACCGGCGGCGCCGCTCCAGCCCGGATCGGCGATCGGGGTCCAGCTCACGCGAGGCGACGTCGAGATGACCGCCACCGGCACCGTGACGTGGGTCGACGGCGATGCCGTCTACGCCTTCGGCCACCCGCTCTACGGGTTGGGCGACGTCGACTTGCCGCTCACCGCGGCGCGCGTCGAGGCGATCCTGCCGAGCTTCGAATCGTCGGCGAAGCTCGCGATCCCCCTGCGCGAGATGGGCGCGTTTCGCCAGGACCGCGCGACGGCGATCTTCGGACGTCTCGGTGCGACGCCGGCGATGATCCCGATCCGGCTGACGCTCACCGACGGGGGCGGCGGCCGGCGCGACCTGGCCTTCGACATCGTCGACGACCCTCTCGTGACGCCGATCCTCCTCTACAGCGCGCTCAACGGCGTCATGGCGACGTTCGAGCGCACCTTCGGGAACGCCGCGGTCCGGCTACGGCAGGGCTCGGTGATCAAGCTCGATGGTACCGACGACGTACGCCTCGACAACTTCTTCTCCGGCGACACGGCGGCAACGGACGCGAGCGGTCTCTCCGCGTTCCTGCTCTACCTCGTCATGAACAACGATTGGTCCACGCCACGCGTGAAGGGTGTGAACCTCCTCCTCGACTACGACCGTGAGCCGCGCACGGCGACGCTCCGGCGGATCACCCTCGATCGTTACCGGGTCAAGGCCGGCGGCTCGGTCACGGCGCGCGTGCTCGTCTCGCCCTACCGCGGCCCCGATCAGACGCTCACGCGCCAGATCGAGATCCCGCCCGAGACGCCCCCCGGGCCGTTGACGCTTCAGGTCGGCAGCGCCGCGTCGATGAACCGCGCGGACGACGTCGACGGCCCGGTCTCGCCGCGCGACCTCGACCAGCTCATCGTCCTGATCAACCGTCTGCGCCGCAACGACCGCGTCTACCTTCTCGCCTCGCGCGGCGACGTGGGCGCGCTCCTCGGCGGTGCACGCCTGCCGAACCTCCCGCCTTCGGTGACGACGCTCCTCACCCGCCCTCGAAGCTGGGGCAACTACGCGTCGATGCCGCAACGCGGCGTCCTCGAGGACGAGATTCCGGCGGATGCCGCGCTCGAAGGGTTCGCGCGCGTCACGCTCGAGGTCGAGGCGCCGTGAAGCGGGCGGTTCTCGCGACCGTGCTCGTCGTACTGGCGCCGGCCGTCCGCGCCGAGCAGACACGTCTCGCGGCCACACCACCCCTGCTGCTCCGCCTCGGCGACGCCGACGGCGTCGCCGTCACCAGCCTGGGCCGCCTCTTCCCGGCGCCCGCGATCACGCCGTTCGACAAGGCGAAGGACGGGCCGCTCGCGGCGCAGATCTTCGGCGGGACGCGGGATGCCGCGGGAGATGTCTTCCTCGCCACGGGCCCCGACGGTAACGTGATGCGCGTCGCCGGCTCGGGTCAGTCGGCGGTCTTCTTCCACGCGGAGGAACCGCTCGTCACCGCCGTGCTCGCGCTCCCCGGAGGCGATCTCCTGGCCGCGACCGCACCCGGGGGAAAGATCTACCGCGTCGGCGCGGGAGGAAAAGGAAGCGTCTGGTGCGACACCGGCGAGCGCTACGTCTGGGCTCTCGCCGTCCGCGACGACGGAAGCGTCCTCGCCGCCACGGGCGACCGCGGCCGGCTGCTCGCGATCGACAAAGGCGGAAAATCCTCGATCCTCTTCGACAGCCACGAATCGCACCTCGTGAGCTTGGCACCGGCGAAAGACGGCGCGTTCTGGATCGGCGGCTCGGGGCGGGGGCTCGTCTACCGGGTTGACGCGGCCGGTCACGGCGCGGTCGTTTACGACGACGATCTTCCCGAGGCCAAGGCGATCGCCGCCGACGGCGCCGGAGGGCTCGTGGCCGTGTTCGATGCGCCACCCGCGAGCGAGAGGCGCCCGCCCGCAGTGCGGATCCGCATGGCCGACGGGACGACGGCATCGTCCGGGAGCGGGATGGACGACCTCGAGACGACACGCCCGGCGCCCGCGCTCCAGGGAATCATCGAAGGTCTGCCCGTCTCCCCGGACGACGAGGGCGTGCGGCTCCGCGGCAAGGTCGTTCGGATCGCGCCGGACGGCACGGCCGCCGAGGTTTGGCGTTCGAACGACGAGGCCCCCTTCGCGCTCGCGATCGACGACGCGGGGCGGGCGATCTTCGCCACCGGAGAGCCGGCGCGCGTGTACCGCGTCGAGAGCGGCTCGGAGATCGCGCTCCTCGCCACGTTGCCCGAGGCGCAGGCCTCGATGCTGCTCCCCGCCGGCAAAGCGGTCCTCGCAGGGACAAGCAACCCCGGCGGGCTCTACCGCATCGACCGCGATCCGGTGGGTGCCGGAACGTACGTCGCGCCTCCTGCCGACGCCGGGGGCACCGCCCGCTGGGGACGATTGTCCTGGCATGCGGAGTCGTCCTCGGGGCGGGTCGAGCTGTTCACGCGCACGGGCAACAGCGAAGACCCGGACGGCACGTGGTCGGCATGGAGCGCCGCGCTCACCGATCCGCGGGGAAGCGTCCTCGGAAGCCCGGACGGCCGATTCCTCCAATGGCGGGTGCGATTGTCGGAGGGCTCGGGCGGCGAGCCGGCCATCGCCGGCGTCACCGCGAGCTACGCGACGCGCAACCGGGCGCCCACGATCAAGGACCTCCGCGTCGATCCGGCAAGCGGGGCCGTCTCCTCGAAGGCGACGTTCCGGTGGTCGGCGTCGGACCCGGACGGAGACGCCGTCTCGGTCGAGATCATGGCGCGCGCTTCCGGATCGAAGGAGTGGAAGCTCGCCGCACGCAGCGACCCGACGCCCGGCAAGTCCTCGGATCCGACCCTCGGCAACGACGCGTCGTCCAAGGACGGCAAGGCGACGTGGGATGTCTCGTCGTGGGACGAGGGAAGTTATGACGTCCGCGCCACCGCATCCGATCAGCCGGCGAATCCTCCCGGAGACGGCTTGGCGGCCACCGCCGACCTCGGGACCGTCGTCCGGGTCGACCGCACGCCGCCCACGATCGAGGCGCACCGCGACGGCTCGGGGCTCGAGGTGACCGTGACCGACGCGGTGTCGACGGTCGCCAAGCTCGAAGTCGTCGACAACGGGCGTACTCTCTTCGCGCCGCGCCCGAAGGACGGGGTCTGTGACGGACCGCGCGAGGTCTTTCACATCGCGGCGAGCGAGCTCGGATCCGCGGAATCGCTGCGCGCCACGGACGCCGCCGGGAACGCCGCCGAGATCGAGGTGCCGTCGAAATGAAATCCTTCAGCCGACGCCTTGCAGCGATCCTCGTCGCCGCCCTCGCGTGTGCCTGCGCCGCGCCGCGCGCGCGTCACGGAAACGAGGTCAACCTCGCGTTCTACTCGGACCCGACGTCGCTGTCGCTCATCGGCAACGCCGATTTGAACTCGACGCAGCTCGCATCGTTGATCTCCGACGGGCTCATCGGCTACGACGCGCACGGCGAGTACGTTCCGCTCGTCGCCCGCTCGTGGGAGATCGCTCCCGACGGTCTCAGCATCACCTTCCACCTCCGCCCCGGGGTCGTCTGGCACGACGGCGAGCCGGTGACCTCTTCGGACGTCGCGTACACGTTCAAGAAGGTCCGTGACCCGGCGACGCAGTCGCGGAGCTGGGCCGCGCAGTTCGCCGACGTCGTCGCCGTCGACACGCCCGACCCCGAAACGGCCGTCGCTCGATACGGCCATCCCTACGCGGATGCGCTCGACGCCTGGCGTGTCCCCCTGGTCCCCGAGCACGTGGCGAGCAAGGACCAGGATTTCCTGAAGGGTGCATTCGCCCAGGCCCCGGTCGGTTGCGGACCGTTTCGCTTCGCGCGGCGCGACCCCGGGCAGAGCATCGTGCTCGAGGCGTTCGATCGTTACTGGGGCGGGAAGCCGCGGCTCGATCGTGTGACCTTCCGCGTCCTCGCGAACGACCGGACCGCGTACGAGGCGCTCCTCCACGGCGACCTCGACGTGCTCGGCGTGCCGTCGGATCTCTGGCACGAGTCGTTGACGTCGGCGCGGGGGGCGCCGCTCGCGCGGTTCGTCTATTTTCGATTGAACGGCTGGAAGATCGACTGGAACATGGACGGGAGCAACCCGTTCTTCACCGATCCAAGGGTTCGCCGGGCGCTCGTGCTCGCGCTCGACCGCAAGCGATTCGCCGATACGATTGCCGGAGGACTAGCGCGCCCGGCCGTATCGAGCTATCAGCCCGAATCGCCATGGTTCGATCGCCAGCTCTCGCCGCTCCCTTACGATCCTCGAGAGGCGGCGCGCCTCCTGGACGAAGCGGGGTGGAAGCTCGCCCCAGGCAAGACGGTGCGCGAGAAGGACGGCCGCCCGTTCGCGTTCAAGGTGCTGACGGGATCGGGCGTCGAGCTTCTCGACCGGATCGCAGCCTGGACACAGGAGTCGCTCGCCGGCGTCGGCGTCGCGATGTCCATCGAGAAAATCGATGGACGCGGACTCATCGAGCGCCGCAAGGCGCACAAGTTCGAAGCCGCGATGGCCTCGAACCAGTTCGATCCGATCGCCGATCAGTTCGAGCTCTACCACTCGTCCGAGAACAACGGCGGCATGAACTACGGCAGCTTCTCGGATCCGGAGGTCGACCGGCTCGTGAGCGAAGGCCGCACGACGCTCGATCCAGGCGCGCGCCGCGCCCTCTACGAGCAGCTCCAGCGACGGCTCCTCGAGCTGCAGCCGATCTCGTATCTCTTCCAGTTCGCGCAGCCGGTGCTCCACGATGCGAATCTCCTCGGCATCGAGCATTCCCCGGTCGGCCTCTATGCGTTCGTGCCGGGCCTCCGCGCGTGGCATTGGAGCGACGCGGCCGCGAGGCCCTGAGGGATGCGTTCGAGGCTCGCGCCGCGGCTCGCGGTCGCGGCGCTCACCCTTTTCCTCGTCACGTTCGCGGTGTTCGGACTTCTATGCGCACTCCCCGGCGATCCGCTCTCCGTCGAAGGCGAGCACGCTCTTCCTCCCGCGTACATCGCCGCGCTGCGCGCGCAGTTTCATCTCGACGATCCGTGGCCCGTCCGATACGGCCGCTGGCTCGCCGACGTGGCGCGGGGCCGGTTCGGCTTCTCGGAGATCGAGCAGCGACCCGTCGCGACGATCCTGGCGGAGCGGCTCCCCGTCTCGGTCGCGCTCAACGCCGCCGCGCTCGCGGTGACGTTCGCGCTCGCGGTACCGCTCGGGATCCTCGGCGCATGGCGGCCCGGGGGAAGATGGGACCGGTTCGGTGCCACCGCGACGACGGCGCTCTACGCGGTGCCGGTCTTCTGGATGGCGCTCGTCCTCCAGTGGATCTTCTCGGTTCGCCTCGGATGGCTGCCGCTCTTCGGAACGTCGAGCGACGCCGCGGGATCGGCGTTCGGCCGGCTTGCGGACGCGATTCGCCATGGGATCCTCCCGGTCGCCTGCCTCTCGTACGGCGGGATCGCGTACGTCTCGCGTTTCACCCGCGTGACGCTCGTCGAGAACACCGGCGAGACGGCCGGCCGCGGCGCGCGCGCGCGTGGGGTCTCGGCACTGCGCTACGTGGGGACGCACGGCCTCGCCCAGGCGAGCGTGCCGCTCCTGACCCTCCTCGGCTTCCTGATCCCGCGCCTGGTCGGAGGGTCGATCCTCGTCGAGCAGGTGTTCGGAATTCCCGGGCTCGGCCAGCTTCTCTGGAACGCGATCCTCGCGCGGGACCTCGCCGTCGTGCTCGCGCTCACGCTCGTCTCCGGCGTCGCGACCCTCGGCGGGGTCACCCTCGCCGATCTGCTCGCGGCCAAGCTCGATCCGAGGCTCAGGCGTGCGGCGTAAGCGCGCGGCGTTCGTCGGTGTGGCGCTCGTCGGGCTCATCGTCGCGGGCGCGCTCGTCGCGCCGTGGGTCGCGCCGCACCCCGACCGCGGCGATCTCGGTGCCGTCCTCGAGGCGCCGTCCTCGGTTCACTGGATGGGAACGGACGGCAACGGGCGCGACGTCTTCTCGAGGCTGCTTCACGGCGCGCGGGTCTCGCTCACCGTCGGCTTCACCGCGGCCGCGCTCTCGCTTCTCGTCGGGCTGCCGGCCGGAGCCGCGGCCGGATGGCGCGGGGGCCTGCCCGACGCCGTCGTCGGCCGCGTGATCGAAACGGCGATGTGCTTTCCCGCGATCGTCGTCACCGTCGCGCTCTTGAGCACGGATCCAGCCTGGCTTCGGGCGCTCCCGGAAACGCTGAAGATCGCGATCGCGCTGGCCGTCGTCGGATGGACGCCCGCCGCCCGCTATCTTCGCGCGGAGTTTCAGAGGCTCCGGGGCGGCGACGCCGTGCTCGCGGCCCGCGCCGCCGGAGCGGGCGAGCTCCGCATCGTCCTTGTCCACCTCCTCCCGCGAAGCTTGGCCCCGGTGCTCGTCACGCTGTCGTTCGCGGTCGGAGCGTCGTCGCTCGCCGAGGCGACCCTGTCGTTCTTAGGGGTCGGGATCGCCCCGCCCACGGCGAGCTGGGGCGAGATGCTCTTCCAGGCGCAGCACCACGTCGGGCGCGCGTGGTGGCTCGCCCTCTTCCCCGGGCTGTCTCTTTTCACCTTGGTGCTCGGCTGCAACCGGCTGGCCGAGGGGATCCGCGATTGGATGGACCCGCAGTCCCGCCTCGTCTGACGCTCGCGCGGCTCGCTCGCGAGCTGGCGGTCGTGCTGCTGGTCGCGGCGGCGGGCGTTTTCGCGGTCACCCGTTGGGTCGTCACGCCGTGGCGGGTCGAGGGCTCGTCGATGGAGCCGGCGCTGCACGACGGCGACCGTGTGCTCGTCGACTTGTGGTCCCTGGGCCGCCGACCTCCCCGTCCTCGCGAGGTTGTGGTGCTCCGTGGCCCGGGTGATGAGGAGATCGTCAAGCGCGTCGCGCGCGACCCCTATCCCGGAGGGGTGACCTACCCTCCCGCATGGATCGCGCCGGACTCGCCGCTAGAGTCGAGCTATGTCGTCCTCGGCGACAACGCCGCCGCCTCGAGCGACAGCCGTACCTTTGGACCTGTCCCCCGGCATCGCATCGAGGGGCGGGTCGTCTGGCGCTACTGGCCGCCGTCTGCCTGGGGCTCGATCGAGTAGAGGCGGGGAGTCTCGTTGCCGGCGCCTCCCTGCCGGTACCCGTCGAGATCGACGACCACGGAGCGGAAGCCGGCGGATCTCAAGCCGGCGACGACGGAGTCCCGGGTGCCCGGCTCGCGGAAGCGCGGCACGTCCGGCAGATCGACCTCGATGCGCGCCGTCTCGCCATGGTCGCGAACGCGGACCCGTCCGAAGCCGAGGGCGGTGAGCACCGCTTCCGCCGCGGCGATCCGGCGAAGGACGGGTTCCGAGACGGGCGTCCCGACCGGCACGCGCGACGCGAGGCACGCGCTCGCGGGCTTGGCGCTTATAGGTAACCCATAGTGAATCGCCAATCTTCTAACGTCACTTTTGCCTATGTTCGCCTCCAGGAGCGGAGCCAGGACGCCCAGCGCCCGGGCCGCCTCCATGCCGGGGCGATGATCGCCGAGGTCGTCGACGATGGCGCCGTAGGCGATCGCTTCGAAGCCACGCGCCGAGGCGAGGCTCGCGAGGCCCTCGAACAGCTCCGTCCTGCAGTGGAAGCACCGGTCGCCGGCGTTGGCGCGGTAGCCCTCTCGCTCGAGCTCATGGGTCTCGAGCGTTTCGTGGGGGACGCCGAGCACCCGGGCGACGTCGCACGCGTCGGCGACCTCGCCGCCAGTCACGGCGGGAGACCGTCCGGTCACGGCGAGGACGTTCGCGGCGCCGAGTGCCTCGCAGGCGACGGCGAGGAGGACGGCGCTGTCCACCCCGCCGGAGAGCGCGATGACGACCCGGCCGGCATCCCTGAGGACCTCGGCGGCTTCCTTCTTCTTGCTTTCGAGAACGGGGTCGAGGTCCGGCACGGCGCGGCCCATGCCAGGGATCGTAGCACGCCGAAAACGCCGTCGTTTTGCGGTTCCTCGGACCGCACCCCATGGGGCGAACGCGGTTGACAAAGCCGACACCTCACCGTACATCACTCAAACCCAACTGGGGGCGTGTGTGTATCGGTCTCGGGGCTTTACATCTTCCGCTTCATCTTTTTCCACGCAGGAGGAGGGTATGCAGAGTCGCATCCTCGCAGGCTGCAAGAGCCTAATCATGGCCGCAGCCATCGCGGCATTAGTGGCGCCATCGGCCTTTGCGGCGTCCGGCATGAAGGCGAACGACGCCAATGCCAAACCCAAAGCCGACGCAGGACACGCGGGCACGTCCGCGACGCCTGACGGCTTACCGGCGACGAATTCGAAGGGCGTGTACTTCGCGCGCTCGAACTACGTCTGGCCGTTCGCCTCGGGACCGGTTTACGGGGACGTCGCTGCCTCGCGTTGGCGGAGTGCCGGCGTGCTCCACTCGATCATCGGGTCGTTCGACCTGACGGCGGGCATGCCGCGTTTCCCCTCTCAGCTCGTCACGCCGAACCGTTTGACCGAGCTGGGCAAGCAGTACTTCCTCCTCCAGGTTCAGCCGGAGGTGTTCACGAACGGCGTCTTCGACCAGATGAAGGCTGCGATCTCCGCCCAGGGCGGCGCGATCGTGGGCGAAATGCCGGTCGGGGCGTTCATCGTGCGCATGACGCCGGCCGCGTACGACGCGGTTCGCGGATTCGGCTCGGTCATCATCCTCGAGCCGTATCATGCGGCGTTCAAGCTCTCTCCCGACATCGGCCGGAATCCTCTCCTGGATCCGATCAAGGCGGTGTCGAGCACGTACTCCCTCGCGATGCGCGTTTTCCCGGGTGAGAGCACGCAGGCCGTCGCGGCGACGATTCAAGCGATGGGGCTGACCGTCAAGAAGTTCGACGAAGTCACCCTCTACGTCGACGCCGATCGCTCGAAGCTGGCCGCCCTCGCCGGCATCGACGCGGTGCAGAACATCTGGGAAAACCTCCCGCTCTTGGTTCAGTCGGAAGAGACCACGACGACGATCCAGACCGGCCGGTGGAACAACGGCGCCACGCCGTACACCGATGCAGGCGTCGACGGCGGTGGCTCCGACAAGGCGAGCTTCGCCGACGACCAGCTCCTCCTGGTTCTCGACGACGGCATCCAGCTCGACGCGGGCGATCTCTCGAACACCCGCACCGACGGCGCCTCGACAACCCCGGTCGGCAGCACGCACCGTAAGGTCCAGTACTACGCCTCGACGAACCAGTTCGGCGGCGATGGCGACCTGCTCGGCTGCGACAACACCTCGACCTCGGGTTTCACCCACGGCCACATGGTCGCTGCGATCGCGCTCGGCAACGCCACGCGCGTTCCCGCCTCCTACGGCCAGGGCTGGCAGGCGCTCGACACCCAGGGGAACCCCTGGGACCTCGACGGCATCGCCCCCAAGGCGCGGCTGATCGCCTATGACGCCGGCGTGACCCCCGCGTCCGGTAATTGCATCGATCCGAACCTCGGCAGCCTCGATCCCGGTGGCACGATCTACATCTCGCCGGCCGGTGGCGTGCTGGGTGACGGTTATTCCAAGGGCGCGAAGATCGTGAACTTCTCGTTCGCGACCTCGTCCGCGAACACTTACACCGGCATGCCGCAGGCGATCGACCAGTTCCTCGCCGAGAAGGGCGACGCGCTGGTGTTCGTTGCGGCCGGCAACTACGGCAAGGATGCGAGCCCCGTCGACCAGATTCCTGACGCCGGGACGCTCGCCACTCCGGCCACGTTCAAGAACGGCATCGCAGTCGGTGCCTGTGCAAACGCGAACGATCAGTTCAACATCAACCAGCCGAACATCCGGACGAACGTCTCGGGCGTCGGCCCGGCAACCGTCACGAGCGGCCGCATCCAGCCCCTCCTCATGGCCCCCGGCACCGACGCGGTCGGCGGGATGGGCTTCGTCTCCGAGTTCGTCTGCCGCTCGAACGACAACGACCAGAACAACCCGGTCGAGTGCGACATCAAGGAGAACCCCGGCGCATCGACCAGCTGGTCGACCGCGGCGGCCTCCGGCGCGGCCCTCCTCGTCCGCGACTACTTCGCCCAGGGCTTCTATCCGGACGGCACCGCGTCCAACCCGGGCAACGCTGCCGACAAGGTCGCGAACATTTCGGGCGACCTCGTCAAGGCGATCCTCGTCAACTCCGCCCAGTTCATGAGCACCGGCACCTTGAACGCTCAGGGCCAGCTCGACGTGGGCTCGCAGATCCTCACCGGGTTGACGCAGAAGGCGCGCTTCAACCGTGAGCAGGGCTACGGCCGCATCAACCTGTCCCGTGCCCTTCCGCTCCAGTCGTACTCGGGCGCCGTCTCGGGCCTGATCGTCGACGACGGCGGCATGGTTCCGGCCGGCGGCCTGATCCACAGCACGAACCTCAACATGAACATCTCCCCCGGGTCGGACAGCGGCGTTTACAGCCTGAACGTTTGCGACAACACGCAGCCGCTGACGATCTCGATCGCGTGGATGGACCCGAGCAACGCTTCGGACTCCCTCTCGCGCGACCTCAACCTCGTCGTGACCGCGCCGAACGGCAAGCAGTACTACGGCAACTTCTTCACCGACGACGCGAACGGCAACGGCGTGATCGACGGCACGGAAGACTGCGTCTACACCGGTGAGGCCTTCCCGCCCGATTCAGTCGCCGGCGTCGTCGACGTCGGTCCCTGGAGCCTTCCGGTCAACTCCTGCACCGATCCGACGCAACACGTCGACCACGCGAACCCCATCGAGGCCGTCTTCCTGTCTCCCGACACGAAGCTCAACGGCATCGTCGACGATCCGAACACCGGGATCGACGAATCGGCGGACAACCAGATCCAGCTCGGTACCTGGAGCGTTCAGGTCTTCGCTCCGGGCACGAACGCGGGTCCCGTGAACTACGCCATCGCGATGTCGGGCGGCGTCTGCCAGGGCTCGTCGGTCCGCCTCGAGAAGGCGGTGGCGAACAGCCAGACCCAGACGGGCGGCACGTTCGCCTGTAACGACAGCGCCCAGGCCGAGGTCAGCGAGTTCGCGACGGCGGGCGATCCTGCCGTTGGTCTCACCACGGCCAAGATCAGCAGCCGCTTCAAGTTCCAGGTCGTCGATCCGGGTCCCGACGGGACGGTCGGCACGGCCGACGACGTCGTCACCGACACCGAGAGCAACATCGCCTTCACCGACGCCGACGGCGCCGGCGTCGGCCTCCGCTTCGACTCGGCGAAGCTCCTCATCACTGACGGCACCGCGCCCGACCCCGGCAACGGCGTCCTCGACGTCCGTTCCGGCCAGGTGATCCAGGCCGTCTACCAGGATCAGGAGCCGGACGGAACGAACCAGCCGAACCTGAGGCGCGTCGCGCAGGCGGCGGTCGATTGCCGGCCGGCGATCAACGCGGGCGGTATCGTGTTCGCGCAGTTCGGCCAGGACGCGTTCACCCTGGTCAGCGGTGGCTGCGAGAAGGATGCTCGCGGCTACTTCACGTTCGGGTTCCCCGACCGCTACATGGACGCCGGCGAGCTCGTCGGCTACTCGATCGCGTTCCAGTCGGCCGAAACGACCGCGACGCTCACCAACGTCACGGTGAGCCTCAAGGCCGTCTCGATCGACGCCGACAGCCCCGCTGACTGCAAGCCGAGATCGAGCGGGACCCAGGCGTGCGCCGATCCGACGCGCTCCAACAACCCGGTGAGCCCGTACCTCACGATCCTGGATTCGCCGAAGGTGCTCGGCACGCTGCCTCCTGGAGCGACGATCACCCCGACCTTCCAGATCCAGGTCGCGAACGTGATCTCGGGCGTCCAGAAGGCGGACATGATCCTCGGCGTCTCGGCGAAGTCGGCCGGCCGCGCCGTGGAGAGCGTCGCCGTTCAGCGCGAGACGCTGAACGCCGACGAGGTCTCGTTCTACTACTCGACCGACTTCCCGACCGGCGGCTCCGAGACCGTCGGCGGCTACGACATCAACAACAACGAGGTCCTCGAGCCGGTTACGAACTCGGTCAACAACTTCCTCCTCGACTACATCTTCGAGACGAGGAGCTACTCCGACTCCACCGTCGGCGGCTTCAACACCGTCGCGACCTTGAAGGCGCCGTGGAACTTCGACACGAACGACGGCGGCTTCCGGAGCGGCATCAACAGCCGCAGCTTCAACGGTCAAGGCATCACGATCGCCTTCTGGGGCGAAGACAAGAACTTCAACGGACGCCTCGACGGACTCTGTAACGGCGACCCGCGTCGTGCCTGCACGGACGACAACGGGATCTCCGAAGGCTGCTTCCGCTGTGCCAACGACCCGAACCGTCCCTGCTTCACGACGGCGGACTGCGTTGGTGTGACCACCTGCGATTCGAAGGGCACCTGCGACTTCACCCTCGACGAGGACCGCGACGAAGCGAACGGCGTCCTCGACGAAGGCTGGAACACGGCGGGCGGCTGCGGATGGCAGACCAAGGTGCCCGGCGACCCGCTCGGATATCCGTCCGGCGGCGTTTGGCACACCGGCACGATCGGCAGCGGCGATCCGAACGCGGGTCTCGCCTGCATCGGCGCCGGCGTCTCGAGCTCGCGCTGCCAGGCTTACGAGCGGTTCCCGCTGGCCTCGCCGGCAACGGCGAGCACCTGGTGGGAGCTCCTCCTCACCCCGGTCGTCAACAAGGTCAATCAGTGCCCGACGGCGAACGGCACCAACTGTCTCACCGCCGACGCACCGAACGACCCCGTCTACCAGGTCGCGATCACCGATTGGGCCTGGAACATGGCGATCGACCTAGCGGACCAGGACACGGCGATCACCGCCGAGTTCGACACCGACATCGACAAGCTGCAGGGCGCTGAGTTCTACAACGACCTGACGCTCACCAACATCCGCATCTTCGGCAACCAGGGTGCGATCTCGGACGGCAACGCTCCGATCACCGGCGGCTTCAACATCTTCGCGCCGATCTCGAAGTGCATCGACACCGACGGCGTCGGGACGTGCAGCGTCACGACGTCGACCCTCTGCGCTATCGACAGCGACTGCCCGGCTGGCCAGACCTGCACGAACTACCTCGATCACTGCGGCACCGTGACCGGGACATCGTGCCAGGCGGCTCAGAACGACACGCCGTGCACCGGCCTCTCGCGGAACGGCACCGCCGGCAACAACCGCGAAGCCCTCAACAACTGCTACTTCGAAGGCAAGATCACGCCGGACAAGGACAAGGCGCTCTTGCCGTACGGTCTGCCGACGCCGGACGACGACGACCAGCAGAACAGCTGGTGCCATCGTAGTGACTCGCTCGACGGCATCGACAAGAGCGTGACCTGCAACCCGAACGCGGCGTTGCCGGATGCGCGCTGCAAGGCGGCGGCTGCGCCGTACACGACGTGCGCGGCCCCGACCGCGACGATCGACCAGTTCGTGCAGAAGAACGGTCCGGGCCGCAACTACGGCGTCAAGGTGCCGAACGGTCCCGACATGCGGTTCACCACCCTGGAAGATTTCTACGGGCAGACCGGGAAACGCTTCCAGGCCGCGTTCGGCTTCCGCAACTTCGAGGCGACCGCCAGCTCGCCCGTCGCGCCCAACAGCTACGGCGTGGCGGTCGACGACATGGTCATCTCGTGGAAGGAAACGCGTCTCGACGAGGACACCCACACCTGCGCGGGCAGCGGTGAGTGCGCCGACATCGAGGTCAAGTCCACGCTGTCCTACGATGCGAACAACCTCGTGGAAGTCACCGTCACGGACAAGTCGCCTTACGACCCCGTCCACCCGGTGAACGACTGCAACCGCAACGGCACCTTCACCGATACGGGGCTGTGCAACGGAACCGGCCCCGTCTGCTCGAACGACGCCGGTTGTTCCGCCGGCCAGCACTGTGTCGGCGCGGACGATACGGACTGCAACGACAACGGCATCCCCGACGTCACAGTGGTCCTCACTTCCGACGCGGAGGTCAACGGCGAGCTGGCCGTCCTCGACCAGGTCTCGCCCAACGTCTACAAGACCCGCTTCCCCTACTCCGTCGTGTACAACTCGCCGGGAACGCTCTATGTGGCGGTCTCGGGCACGGCGGCTCCGGTCATCACTGCTCGTTACGAAGACCGTGACGACGGCACGGGTTCCCGCTGCAAGAGCTCGCTCGATCCCACGCAGCAGGGCTTCCTGACCGCCAACACGACGGTCAACGTGACGTCCGGCCGCATCGACCTCAAGACGTACCAGATCCTGCTCGTCGGAACCGTTCCGACGAACGGCGACAACGACGGGTTCGCGGACACGAACGAGACGATCGACATGCCGGTCACGTTCGTGAACAAGAGCGGTCTCGCCCTGGACGACCTCACCGCAACGCTGGGCACGAGTGATCCGAACATCGAGTGCATCAGCAAGCCGGTCGTCACGGTCCCGGCCGTTCCCGGCACGGTGGCGAACAACGCCACCGTGGTCTCGGCTCCGTTCCGCTTCAAGGTCGCCAACGTCAACCGCACCTCGGTGGACCAGAACCTCAAGGCCACCTTCAACCTCACGCTCCACTCGCGGCAGTTCGACGCCATCACGCGGTCGATGACCCTCACGATCGATCTCGATCTGAGCACGAGTGGCGGGTCGGGTCCGCTCGAGTTCGTCGAAGACTTCACCTCGACGGCGAACATGGGCAAGTTCACGATCTCGACACTCGACGCCGGAAAGAACAGCCTCTCGAACTCGTTCGGGATGCGCTGCCAGTACAACGACCCGGACGGGCTGAACACGAACAGCGCGGGCGACAAGGACTGCTTCCTCGGCTTCACCGGCGATCCCGCCGCCGGCGTCAACGACTGGCACGTGCACGACAGCTCGGCAGCCAATGGCGGCCTGGGCCGTGCGTACACGGGCAACTTCTCCGTCCACTGGGGCGTCCACCTCGGCACCACGCCGAAGCGCGATACCGGACGCTTCAAGCAGTTGGACGCGATCCAGACGATCAACGCCGTCGCCCTCGGATTGGCGAGCTCGAACCCCGAGTTGAACTTCGCTCACCAGGTTTCGCTCGTCGACAACCGCGGCATCGGCAACATCACGAACGGCGAGTGCGCCGATCGTGCAGTCGTCCAGGTCAACGTCCTGAACTCGGCGGGCGCGCCCACGACGTGGGTGAAGATCTTCCCGTACGAGAACGTGTACGAACAGCAAGGCACCGACGACTTCACCAACTGCGAGTTCGATCCGACCGACGACGGTAACAACGAAGAATCGTTCTTCAACCCGACCGATCCGGCGCGCCGGCTCGGACCGTCGTCGACCTGTTTCCCCGAGTTCGTGTTCTCGCGCTCGGGCGACACCGACTACCGCAACACGTGGGACCCGACCCATGTCGGCCTCGCCGATGCGAACGCCGGCTTGAAGGGCTCCATCAACGTCGGCACGTGGGTCCGGCCGCGGTTCTCGCTGCTGCCGTACGCCGCGCGCCGCATCCGACTGCGGTTCCTCGGCACCTCGATCGAGTTGGGCAGCAGCCAGACCTGGGATGCGTTCTTCGGACGTGACGACCAGGTGCAGGACGACGGCTGGTACATCGACGACGTCCACATCGTGGGTGCCCTCGGCGGAACGCCGTTTACGATCACGCAAGACACCAAGGTGATCACGCCTCTCGCGACCTGCGGCACCTGCTCCTCGATCACCGCCGCTCTCGTCGCGACGCCGGCCACGACCGCAGGACCGGGTCAGCCCACCTCCCTAGAAGCCAAGACCTCCACGATCGACGTCTGCCTGAACGGCGTCACGCAGTATCAGTTCTGGCAGGACACCAACAACAACTCGATCGTCGGGGACGCTGGCGACACGCTCCTCCGCGACTGGACCGACAGCTCAACCTTCGCGGATGCGCCGCAGGTCAACACTCAGTACGGCGTGAAGGTGCGCTGCTCGACCAACGTCAACTGCGACCAGGCAGACGGGTCGGCGGCCAAGGTAGCCCTCGTGACGGTGCCTTGCCCGTCGAGCGGCACGGCCAAGGCCAAGTTCACGCAGAGCATCGGCGTGAGCAAGACTGCCGTCAGCTGGGCGACCACGACCCCCGCCGATGCGATCCGGGGCGACCTCATCGCTCTCCGGGCCAACGGCGGTAACTTCAACACGACCGTGCTCGCCTGCATCGGCAACGACGTCAACGTGAGCTCGATCGCTGACGCAACGAATCCGGGCGTAGCGGCCGCGTTCTACTACCTCGTGCGGCCGTCGGTTGCGACGTACTGCAACCAGGTCGCCCTCAGCTGGAGGGAAGGAGTTCCTTCCGAGCTGCCGGGTGCCGGTGGGGACCGCGATGCGGACCTCACAGGTGCCGCGAACGTCTGCCCGTAACGGGCTGACGCAGAGTACTTCCCTGGGGAGGGGCTTCGGCCCCTCCCCTTTTTTTTGCGCGCGGGCCGCTAGCGAACGGCCGCGCTAGCGCGAATCCCCTGCCCCGTGTGCTAGCCGCGATCAAACGAGCACGTGACCCCAGAGACTTCGGACGACGAATCCCTTGCCGCGTGCGAGCGGCTCAGGATCGGGATTTGATAGGAATTGGACGCGCAGGTTCCTCGCGGACCACGCGGCCGGATCGTCTTCGCCATTCACCGTAGCGGCAAGCATGGCCCGACCGCTGCGATCGAGGCATTCGACAGGACACTGGCAATCTTGATGTTGGCGTCTTCGAAGATCTTCTAGAAGGTCGGTTTCTACTGATGGAGACCGCTAACCGGAGGGCCGACACTTTTCTGTCAATGGGGTTGGCTCTCCGACTGAGACGCGGATTGAAACCAACCACTGCGGTTCGGACGCCACGTGCCGATCATCACACTCAAGCGCGTCGCATACCAAATTGGCCTGGGCGTCCCTGCGGGAAAGTGGCCCCGCAGAACTCACCTCGTATCATTTCAGATGGGCGCTTTATTGGGTCTTCTCAGCTTGGGCGGCCGGTGCAGGCGTCGATTAAGGGATCCATGCTGCGACCGCTTGGGAGTAGCTATGGAGCGGGCCTTAGAGCAGCCGGCCGCGCGACGACCGGCCGAGGTGCGCGGCGGCGGTGCTCGTCGTCCTTCGGCCGCGCGGCGTGCGCTCGAGGAAGCCGATCTGGATGAGATACGGCTCGTAGATCTCCTCGAGGGTCTCCGCATCCTCTCCGACCGCAGCGGCGAGGGTGGAGAGTCCGACGGGACCGCCTTGGAACTTCTCCAGGATCGCGAGGAGGATGCGCCGGTCGACCTCGTCCAAGCCGTAGCGGTCGACTTCGAGGCGTTCGAGGGCCGACGACGCGAGCTGCTCCGTGATGTGCGGCTCGCCTGCGACGTCGGCGAAGTCGCGGACCCTGCGAAGGAGCCGGTTGACGATCCGTGGTGTCCCTCGGGAGCGCTTCGCGATCTCGGCCGCGGCCTCGGCGACGAGGCCCACCGACATGATCTCGGAGGAGCGTGAGGCGATCGTCGCGAGATCGTCGCGCTCGTAGTAATCGAGATGATGGACGATGCCGAAGCGATCGCGAAGCGGCCCCGATAGCAGTCCCACGCGGGTCGTCGCACCCACCAGGGTGAAGCGCGGCAGCTCGAGACGCACGGTTCGGGCACCGGGGCCGCTTCCGACGACGAGGTCGAGGGCAAAGTCCTCCATCGCGGGATAGAGGATCTCTTCGAGCGCGCGGCCCAGGCGGTGGATCTCGTCGATGAAGAGGACATCGCCGGCCTGGAGGTTGGTGACGATCGCGGCCAGGTCGCCGGCGCGCTCGATCGAAGGACCGCTGGTGACGCGGATCTCCCCTCCCATCTCATGCGCGATGATGTGGGCGAGCGTCGTCTTCCCGAGGCCCGGCGGGCCGTAGAGGAGGACGTGGTCGAGCGGCTCCTGGCGCTTCCGCGCAGCCGCCAGGAAGACGGCGAGGTTCTCCTTCACGCGCGTCTGCCCGATGTAGTCGCGGAGGCGCTTGGGACGCAGGCTGGCGTCGAGCTGGTCGTCCTCGACCTGGGGGGCGCCGCTCAGGATCCGGGCGTCGTCGTTCATCGGCCGCTCCCGCGAACGAGCGAGCGCAGCGCAGCACGGAGGACCTCTTCGAGCGGGGCTTCGGGGCCGACCTCGCGCCGGCCGGCGGCGACCGCTCGCTCGGACGCATCATCGGAGTATCCGAGATGAGCGAGTGCCGAGGCCGCGTCGGCCTCGATGCCGCTCGCAGGGCGGGCCTGCCCCGAGGGTGCGGCGAGGCCTGCCTTGCGCCCGCGCGCAGGGGGCCGATCCTTGAGCTCGAGGAGAACGCGCTCCGCGGTCTTGCGGCCGATGCCGGGGATCCGTTCGAGCACCGTCCGGTCGGCATCTTCGACGGCGCGGGCGAGATCCGACACGCCGATGCCGGAGAGCACCGCGAGCGCGATCTTCGGTCCCACCCCGGAGATCGAGATCAGCCTCTCGAACGCCTGGCGCTCGTCATCGCTCGAGAACCCGAAAAGCTGGATCGCGTCCTCGCGAACGTGGGTGTGGACGAAGAAGTCTGCCGAGCCGTTCGGAGGGCCGATGCGGTAGAAGGTGCTGAGCGGGATCTGGAGCCGATATCCGACGCCGTGCACGTCGACCACGACCTCATCCGGGCGTAGCGAGAGGATCTTTCCGGAGATGTGAGCGATCATCGTGGGGCGCCGCCGGCCAATCCGATTACGAAGAACCGGATCGTACCATGCCGGTCAGCCGGCCACGCCGCGTCTCAGCGCGCTGGAGCGGCCGGGGTGTACGTCCAGCCGGTCTCGACGATCTGGCCGGCGAGCCCCGCCTTTCGCTGACGCGCCTTCTCGAGGTTCTGCGCTTCCTCAAAGCTGTGCAGGCTCGTACAGGCGACCGGCTGCGGGTTGTCGGGTTGCGGCTTGAACGCGTACTTCGATTCGAGATACTTCAGAAACGCTTCGCTCACAGGGCCCAAGCTCTGGGCCTCCGCGGCAAAGGCCGCGCTGAAATACGTCACCGAGCGCTTGGCAGGATCATTGGGGGACGGAGTCGAAGACGCAGTGCAGAACAAATAGTTGGTCGAGCTCGGAGGGCCGCTCTGTACGACGTCAGCGGCATTGGCGGCCGCGAACATGAGCGCGACGGCGGGAAGCGCCACCGCGATCACTCTGCGCTTACGATTCATCCCGGTCCCTCCTTCGACGATGTTCCGGTATTGTCGCCTTCAACGCGCGCGACGGCCAGCGCGCGACCACACCGCCGACGCCCCGCAGCCGAACAGATGACAGAGGGCCGCCGCCGCCGCGTCGGCGACATCCGGTCCTTCGAACGCGTGGTCGACCGCGAGCAGGCGGGCCACCATCGCCTGGACTTGGATCTTCTCGGCGCTGCCGGTGCCGGTGACCGCCTTCTTGATCGTCGCGGGCGCGTACTCCTGGACCGGTACCGCCGCACGCCCGAGCGAGGCGAGAATCACGCCGCGCGCGTGGGCAAGCTGGAGCGCCGAGCGTGCGCTGACTCCGTGGAACGGAGCCTCGACGGCGGCGAACGTCGGCCGGTAGGCGGCCACGATCGCGTCCATCTCGTCATGGAGCTTCGCGAGCCGTTGCTCGAAGGCGAGCCTTTCGGGGAGAACGATCGCACCGCAAGCGGTGAGCTCGGGGTGGTAGGCCGTGCCGCTCAGGACCGCCCAGCCCGCGCGTCGCGAGCCCGGGTCGACGCCGAGGACGCGCATACCGGCGGACGACGTCAGGAAGCCTCCTCGGCGATGGCGGCGTCGTCGAACGAAAGATTCGCGTAAACGTTCTGCACGTCGTCGTGCTCTTCGAGCACCTCGAGCAGGCGGAGACATTGCCCCGCCTTCTTCGCGTCGAGATCGACCGAGGTGGTCGGCACCATGGCGAGCTTGGCTTCGGTGGTGGGGATACCGGCCTTCTCGAGCGCTTCCTGCACGGCCGAGAACGCGGACGGGCCGCAGGTCACCTCGAAGCCATCGGAGCCGGATTGCATGTCGTCGGCACCGGCATCGAGGACGATCTCCATCAGGCGCTCCTCGGTGGCTTGCCCCGTCGCGATGGCGAACTGTCCCTTCTTTTCGAACATCCATGACACGCTGTTCGGCTGGCCGAGATCGCCG